>CALKIU010000120.1 GCA_937995745.1 uncultured Bacillaceae bacterium
CGGGGCCTTCAGCGGGGCGAGGAAAGAGGGAAAGCCCGGAAAAATAGAGCTTGCGCAAAATGGAACACTGTTTCTTGACGAAATTTCAGAACTTCCATACCAGGCACAGGGAAAGCTGCTGCGTGTTCTGCAAGAAAGGGAAGTGGAGCGGCTGGGAGGCACGGTGACAAAAAATATTGACATTCGCATCATAGCGGCAACCAACCGCGATTTGCGGATGATGGTGAATGAAGGAAAATTCCGACAAGACTTGTTTTACAGATTGTACGTATTTGAGTTAAGGATTCCTTCGTTGAGAGAAAGAAAAGAGGATATTATTCCCTTAACCTATCATTTTATTAAAGAGTTTAATAAAAAAATGGGGAAAAATGTTGCCCGTATTGGCCACGATCTGAAAAAGTGGCTTCTCAGCCATGATTGGCCCGGTAATGTCAGAGAGCTCCGGGCAGCAATTGAACGGGGGATGAATATTGTCGAGGGAGACACCCTTACTTTGGCTGATGTCCATTTTTCTCCGCCTGTTGACTTGTCTCCGGTTTCCGGCGAACAACCGGATGCTTTTGCGCCGGTATCCCTTGAGGAGGCGGTCCGGAGAGCGGAAATTAAGGCAATCAAACATGCCCTTAAAAAGGCGGAAGGAGACAGATTTGTTGCTGCTCAAATGTTAAAGATTCATATTTCCAGTCTTTACCGGAAAATCGCCAAATATAATTTATAATCTACTGTATTCACACACACCAAGTGTGTGTTTTTTTGTATTTCTATCGTTTTGTCGCGGAGAGCCGGACATTTTTGCAAATCTGTTTCGCATTTTTGCGAAATATTCGCAAAAATAAGAAAAATAATTTGAAAATTCCTCCAGTTTATACAGGTAAAAATTGGCACAATTTTTGCAATATTAAAAAGTGAAAAGGAGGGAACATAATGATTCATTTTTCATTCAGTGAGGAACAAGAATATTTTCGCAAAATGCTGAGGGAATTTGCCAAGGAGGAACTGCTTCCCAATTACACAAAGTGGGATCGGGACAAAGTGTTTCCGAAGCATCTTTGGAAAAAACTTGCCGAACTCGGCGTAAACGGTCTCCGCGTTCCGGCCGAATACGGCGGAAGTGATGCGGACTGTGTAACAACCGGAATAGCCGCGGAAGAGATCGGCAGAGGCGATTTCAACTTAACATATGCAGTTATGCTAAATGCGTTAATTGCTGAAATCTTGACAAATCATGCAAGTGATGATCTGAAGAGAGAATGGCTGCCACAGCTCGCCTCGGGAGACAAGGTTTTCGGAATTGCTCTTACGGAGCCGGCAGCAGGAACGGATGCGGGGGGCATCAAATCAACAGCGGTACATAAAGGGGATAAATATATCATCAACGGTGAAAAGTCTGGAATCAGTGTGGCAACTGTTGCTGATGCTTTCATTGTTTTTGCGAAAACGGTTCCGGAGTTGGGGAACAGAGGCGTCAGCGCCTTTTTGATACCTGCGGATTGGCCCGGGGTGGAATGCAGCGGGTATGCGGAGATGGGGAATCTTCCCGTCAGCAGGGGGTCTGTTTATTTAAACAATGTCGAAATTCCAGAGGAATATTTGATTGGAACAGAAAACAAAGGTTTTGCGGCCGTCATGAACGGTTTTGATCTCAGCCGGCTATTAATCGGGCTGCAATGCATCGGCGCGGCTTCACAGAGCTTGGAAGAGACCATTGAACATGTGAAAATGAGGCATTCATTCGGAAGACCGCTGGCTACTTATCAGGCAGTCTCGTTCCCATTGGTTGAACACTACATCAAACTGGAAATGGTGAAGTGGCAGGCATACAGAGGACTGTGGCTTCGGGATCAAGGATTGAAGCATTCGAAGGAAGCGTCGTCTGTTAAATGGCTCGGACCCAAATACAGCCGGGAAGCCATTCATGAGTGCATTTTATTGAACGGACACTATGCATATACGAAAGAAATGGCTCATGAACAAAGATTGCGCGACGTCATCGGGCTTGAAATCGGCGACGGAACGGCCCAAGCCAACCAAATGGTGATTGCCAAAGAAATCATCGGAAAAGAATATCGTCCGTACTAATGTTCGTCAAAACGCCCGATATGAGTTTCAAAATTTTGATAGCCGTTCAAGTTTTGGAAAGTGCAAAAAGGAGTTGGCGGCACAGGCACAGACGCAGAAGAGCAGTTCTGTTTGGCTTCTTTAAAACGGGAAGATTCGATAAGGCTGTTCACCAGGCACTTAAGCCTGCTATGAAGAGTAACGGCTTTAACGGGTAAATACTTGTGTTTAGCAAACCCCGCCGGGCAAAGATGCTGTACCGGCAGGCAAAACACACATATAATAATAGATTTTTATCGGAGGGATCGAGATGGATTTGTGGGATGAAAAAAACGTAGAATTGCAGGACATTCTTTATGAAAAATTGGACGGAGTGGCAAGAATCACAATAAATCGTCCGGAAGTTTATAACGCTTTTCGCGGCCGGACCGTGAAAGAGCTGATTTGGGCTTTCCGCGACGCTTGGGATGACAATCGAATCGGCGCCGTCATTTTAACCGGTGCTGGAGAAAAAGCTTTTTGTGTCGGCGGAGATCAAAAAGAAAAAGGAGAGGAAGGGGGTTACGACTACCGAGGCGGACTTGGCATGGGCATCGGGTTGGAGATTGAGACGCTCCACCAAGTGATCCGCAATATACCAAAACCAGTGATAGCCGCCGTAAACGGTTATGCCATTGGGGGAGGAGCTCGGAAGAGCACACG
>CALKIU010000121.1 GCA_937995745.1 uncultured Bacillaceae bacterium
GGCCGGTTTTCCTATATCAAGAACCGTGATTGTGCGGGTTTCAAATAGAAAAAGCCAACCGGAAAGCCCATGCGGCTTTCCGGACGGTCCCGTTGATTTGCGGTATGCTGCGAACAGTTGCTCACTAATCTATCCCATGAATTTGCTTAAACCGCGGCAGAAGAGTGCAAGCGATCAAACGCTGGCAGGTGAAGGTTTTTCAATCATCAGTCCAATTTGGCGAGAATTTCACGGATGAATGCAGGTTCATCGCTCGGTGTCCGTGACGTAATAATGTTCCGGCTCACGACCACTTTTCTGTCATAGTATTTGGCGCCGGCCAGTTTGACATCATCGCGGATTCCGGGATAACAAGTGGCTTCTCTCCCTCTCAGGATATCCGCGCTGATCATGACTTGCGGTCCGTGGCAAATTCCGGCTATTACTTTGCCTTGTTGATTCATTTCTTTTACAAAGCGGATGATATCGTCATTAAGACGCAATTTTTCCGGAGCGCTGCCCCCTGGAATGACAACGGCGTCAAAATCGTCCGCTTTGGCTTCGGAAGCCCCCAGGTCAGCCGTGTATGTAACGGTTCTCTTTTTGCCGACGCATCTTGCCCCTTTTTCAAGGCCGATAATGACGGTTTCATGGCCGGCTTTTTTAATCACCTCATAAGGATTCTTCATTTCAGAATCTTCAAATCCGTCTGCAAGCAGAAATGCTACTTTTGCCAATTGCATTTCCTCCTTATGCTAATTAATTCCAAAACCACTATAGTACAATATCCGGTAAATAGCAAAACATGTGCTTTTTTGGCCGGGATGCGTTCCTTTAAAGTGAACATTTTTCGGCCGGCACAAACTTTGAACATACGATTTAGACGCCTGAAGAAAAGGACCCCGCTTGTCTATATTCTGGATGTCCTGTCCTGTTTGGAATGTGCAAAAGAAACGATTCGGCTTAGTCGCTGAATGCGCCAAAAACAACGGATGGAAAAGCGGTTTTATGGAATTTTGTTGGTTTTGAAAAAAAGGGCTGCCGAAATGTTTGGTTTTTATGCAAAAAATGTCGATGAACAAACCGCGCGCAACCATGAATGAAAATCCTTTTTCAGAGAAAAAAAGAGCAGGAACCTGATGGACAGGTTCCCGCTTTTCCGTATCGGGGTATGGGGAAACCGTTCACGGCGGAATCTCATCTTCTTAACAGCATCTGGTCACTTTTCCGCCTTTGGCGTTGTAGCGGTCGTCAAGAGCTTGTTGGTAAAATTCTTTTCTTGACTTTATCGGTTCGCCGGGGTGGCGGGTTTTCATATGTTCCACGTACGTTTCATAGCAAGGCATGCCCACCAGCAGGCTGAAAAACTGTTTTCGGTAGCTGAGAATTTTCTTGATTCGGTTCATGTGTTACGCCTCCGTATGAACAGGATTTCTCGGGATATACGGTGTTTCGTGAAGTTCCAGCTTTTGTTTTCTCAAGGCTTTAATCCAAATCCGGATCCCGGAAATAAGGACGAGGATGACGACGGCCATAAAGATGGCGCAGAGCGTTGCGTTGACATAATCATTGAAGATGATTTGCTGCATTTCTGCCATATTTTGTGCGGGCGCCAAAACTTCTCCGTTGTTGTAAGATTCGCGGAACTTGGCCGCGTGGGACAGGAATCCGACGGCCGGGTCGGAATGGAAGATTTTTTGCCAGCCGGCGGTCAGAGTGACGCTGAGCAGCCAGGCTGTCGGGACAAGCGTAATCCAAGTGTATTTGATTTTGCCCATTTTAAAGAGAATCGTTGTGCCGAAAATCAAGGCGATGCCGGCGAGCATTTGGTTCGAGATGCCGAACAGCGGCCACAATGTATTGATTCCGCCGAGCGGGTCGACAACTCCTTGATAAAGGAAATATCCCCAAGCGGACACACTCAACAACGTGGCGATGATGTTCGGCAGCCAGGCTTCCGTGTTGGCGAACGGTTTGTAGGCCGTTCCGATCACTTCCTGAATCATGAAGCGGCAAACCCGCGTTCCCGCGTCGATGGTCGTCAAGATAAACAAGGCTTCAAAAAGGATGGCGAAGTGATACCAGAAAGCCATCATCGCTTCTCCGCCGATCACATCGGAGAATATCTTGGCCATGCCGATGGCAAATGTCGGTGCTCCCCCGGTCCGCGACAAAATCGTTTCTTCTTCAATGTCCTCGCTCAATTCCGTCAGCATCTCCGGTGTAAGGGTGAATCCCCATTCGGAGATCGTTGCGGCAGCGGTTGTGACATCGGTGCCGATGACAGCGGCCGGACTGTTGATGGCAAAATAGACGCCCGGTGTCAGGACACAAGCGGCGATCATCGCCATGACTGCGACAAAGGATTCCGTCAACATGGCGGCGTAGCCAATCGGCCGGGCGTGGGATTCCCGTTCAATCATTTTCGGTGTCGTTCCCGAGGAAATCAGGGCATGGAATCCGGAAACGGCGCCGCAGGCAATGGTGATAAACAGGAAGGGAAACAGATTCCCCGAAAAGACGGGTCCGGTACCGTCGATGAATTTTGTGACGGCGGGCATTTCAAGCATCGGCATGGTGATAAAAATGCCAATGGCCAAGGCGGCGATTGTGCCGATTTTTAAAAAAGTGCTCAAATAATCGCGGGGCGCAAGCAAGAACCATACGGGCAGCACAGCGGCAACAAAACCGTAGATGATGAGCAAGATGGCGATCGTTTCCCCGCTCAGGTTGAAAATCTCCGACAGTTCCGGATGCCGGGCGACATATCTGCCGGCAATCAAGGAAAGGATTAATAAAATAACTCCGATGGCCGTTCCTTCGCCGATCCGTCCGGGGCGGATAAAGCGCATGTAGATGCCCATCAGGATGGCAATCGGAATGGTGGCGGCAACCGTGAACATTCCCCACGGGCTTCCGACGAGAGCTTTTACCACAACCAATGCGAGAACGGCGAGCAAGATGACCATAATGCCGAGAATGCCGATCATGGCAATGACTCCCGTGACCTTCCCCATCTCTTCTTTGATCATTTCCCCGAGGGATTTTCCGTTGCGCCGCATGGAAGCGAAGAGAATGATAAAGTCCTGAACCGCCCCGGCCAGGACGACGCCGACGACGATCCACAAGGTGCCGGGCAAATAGCCCATTTGGGCGGCGAGAATCGGTCCGACGAGCGGTCCGGCTCCGGCGATGGCCGCAAAGTGGTGGCCGAACAGCACGACTTTGTTAGTCGGCACATAGTCTTTCCCGTCGTTATGTACTTCGGCGGGAGTTTTGCGGTTGTCGTCCAGTCCGAGGGCCTTTCGGGCGATGAATTTGCTGTAAAAACGGTAGCCGATGGCATAGATGCACAGCGCAGCCGTGATGAGCCAAATCGAGTTGATCGACTCGCCCCTGTTTAAAGCGATAATCCCAAAAGCGAACGCACCCAAAGCGGAAATGAGCCCCCAGATGATGATGGACTTTAAAACTCTCAATCTTTTTTCACCTGCCGTGTAGAATGATAAGGTAATATTTTCCAAATTATACCATTAGTAAAAATATAAGATCAACGTCCAGCTTATGAGTGCACATAATGAGTGCCTGGCACCGCGGGACATCCGGCGTCCCGCGGTGCCAGGCACCTGTCTCTTCCCGGGGCACAAAAAATGCGCGAGCGGGTTCGCGCAGTCAGTCTTTTATGAAGTATTTTTTTCGGTCAGTTCAACACGGACTCTTTATGCAGCGTCAAGGCGCCGTTCGGTTCGGGAATTTCCTCCCTCAAAATCTGATTCATTTTGCAAAAATGTTCAAAAAATTCTTTCGCCAGGGCCCGTTCATGGGGATCTGTCTTCAAAGAGACGAGGTCGCGGAGAATCTGCGCCATCCACAAATTATCAAAATATCGGGTTTTTCCCGAATTCCATGCGATTTTGTCCGGCTGTTTGTCACTGGAGTAATACGTCCAAAAAAGAAGCTTTTCCGATTCTTCTTTTGTGAGTTGCAGCCTGTATTTAGAATGGGCGGGAATGTAACCATCTTCACAATGTTTGCCGACGAATTCTTCTTTTACCATATAAACACCGATGATGCGTCTTTCTTTTTCAGGCTCTTTGGCGCCTCTCACAGTCAAAAGGCAGGCGCTGTTCGGCTGCAATCGGCTCAATTTTCTCGGAGCCCCTTTATTCTTGCCGCTTTTTATGACACCGGCAAAAATCTGCCAATCTGTGAAAATTGTATTTTCTTCTTCTTCATCGCACCAAAAAACCACTTGTGATTGGGGATGGATTTTGCGGTTGTTGAGAAGCTTCTTATGTTCCGTATGAAGCTGGTCTTTCTCCCGCTGCCGCTGAATTTCTTCTTCCGATTCCAGTTTTCTCTGTTCTTCTTCGATTTCTTTCTTCTGCAAAATGTTGGCGATGAATCCGGCCGCTTGTTCATCATGAAGCGTCAAATATTTCCCGAACGCATCGGGGTAGACAAACTTTTTCCTCTCTTCTCCGAAAGCTACTTCCACGGACGATTCGTTCACTTGGACGACATGCCCCTCGCCAAATTTCCAATGCGTAACTTTTTTGTTGACAAAATTCAATTACCGGTCCTCCTTAAAATCGTAAACGCTGTCGCACTGAAATGCTTGCCTTTCAGTTAACAGCTTTTTCATAGATTTTCTTCTTTCCGGCGGAACGGAAAATGCCCCCAACCTCGATGACATATAAAAAACCGTATTTATTATTCATGCTCCGGAAAGGCGATCCCGGCTGAATAATAAATACGATCCGTCGCTGCTTCTGGAAATATTTTACCATATAAAGAGAAAAAATACAATTTTTTCATTGACGCCAAAAAAATGGTAGTGTAAAATAATAATTTTATTAATAAAATGATTGAAACTTGCTGGCAAAGCGGTTTTCATGGCTGGAAGAAAAGAGTTTCCCGGACGCCGCAGAGTCCGCCCGCCGCCCCGACTGACTAAAACAGCCCCATCCCTGGCGGACGGCGGTGAACTTTGCCAAAGCAGCCCCGGGATTTTTATCCAGGAACCTCAAGGCGTTGAGGGCCCTTTTTTGCCAAATTTCCGCGGTCGAGACGCGCCGGAGCCCAAACCTGCGGCGCACCTTTCAAGAGTGCTGGCCCCGTTCCTTCACCCGGCCAAAAAACACCGCGCAAACAAAAATTTTTCCGCATTACCCCCACTCCCAAAGCGTATCAGCATAACGGCAAAAGCCCCCGAAAAACCCTAAAGACAGCGGCCTTCCGCGCCGGAGCCCCCGCGCCCCTCATCCAGATATTTAAAAAAAGATGTTGCCGGCGGCGGATGGACGTGCTACAATATATAGTGACAAAGGAAATAAATGACCACAACATATTGTGTTTTTGGTTGTGGCGAAGGGAATCCGGTGAAAATCCGGAGCTGCCCCCGCAACTGTAAGTGCGGACGAACAAGCAATCCACTGTATTGATGGCTGCAAGGCGTCAATATGGGAAGGGCTTCAGTAGGAAGAAGCACGAGCCAGGAGACCTGCCATAACCGGAAAGTTTCCTTTCTTCGGGGTGCAAGAAGGCGGAACGTCAGGTGAAACCGGGATTAAACAGGCAGTTTTTGCCTGCTTGTCTGTCTGCCTCTATGAAAGATCACCGCCGTTCGTCCCGTGGATGAACGGCTTTTTATTTTATCCGGACGTCCACATGAACCATTTCCCGCGGGAAAAAAGAGCCAACGGCCGATGGCAGCCATACATCTTCACTTGCCCTTCATTTTGCCCCGAAAATGACGATAGGAAAAATATGTTGAAAAAATCGAACAAAGTTTTCTTCAAGATGTTAAACCGATTACAAGTTGATGGGAGAGTTAGCGATGAGGATGACTGTACACATGAGGGAGGAAACCGACTCATTTCCGCTTCATAGGCTCGACGAGATTGTATACGGGAACAACCACGACTTGATCCGGGAAAACGCCAACATGGACGGCCAATCGCCGATGGGGACGATGTCGCGGGTAGCTTCCGAAGCGGCCAAGTTTTATGCCAAACAAAAGCTTCTCAGCGAAGACGTCCGGCAGGCCGTTGAGGACAATTACATTTATCCCCATGATCTCGATTTTTATATCACCGGCACGACGACCTGCTGCCAAATTCCGCTCGGAAAAGTGTTGAAGGGCGGTTTTAATACAGGCCACGGCTTCATCCGCGAACCGAACAGCATTCACAGCGCCATGGCTTTGGCCTCGATCATTTTTCAGGCCAACCAAAACATGCAGCACGGCGGGCAAAGCTTCCCGATATTCGACCATGATCTTGCGCCATATGTGGAAAAAACGTACCGGAAAAACAAAGAGCGCCTGAAAAAACTCGCCCCGCATTACTCAGACGGGGAACTAGATGAACTGGCCTGGAAAGAAACCGACCGGGATGTTTACCAGGCGTGCGAAGCGTTCATTCACAACTGCAATTCCATGCATTCCCGCGGCGGCGGACAGGTGCCTTTCGTATCGATCAATTACGGCACGGACACGTCGAAGGCCGGCCGGATGCTTATAAAAAACTTGCTGCTGGCCACCAAAGCGGGCCTTGGAAACGGGGAAACGCCCATTTTTCCCATTCAAATTTTCAAAATGAAAAAAGGGGTCAATTTTGACAAAGGCGACCCGAATTATGACTTGTATTTGCTGGCCCTTGAGACGACGGCAAAACGCCTCTTTCCGAATTTCAGTTTCATCGATTCCAGCTTTAATCTTTCTTTTTATGACGGAACGCCGGAATCGGAAGTGGCCTACATGGGCTGCCGGACAAGGGTAATGGACAACCGCCACGGGGAAAAGAACACTGTCCAAAGAGGCAATTTGTCCTTCACCTCTTTGAATCTCGTCAAGATGGCGCTGACTGCGCACAACATACCGGACTTTTTCCGGAAACTGGATCATTACGCCGATCTGGCCATTAAACAACTGTTGGAGCGGTTCAAATTCCAAGGGAAAAAGAAAGCCCGGAACTTCCCGTTTTTATACGGCCAGGGCATATGGAAAGGCGGGGAAACCCTGCAGCCCGATGATGAACTGAAGGAAGTTTTAAGACAAGGAACGTTAACCCTCGGCTTTATCGGCCTGGCGGAAGCGCTGGTGGCCCTCATAGGGAAACACCACGGCGAATCGGAGCAAGCGCGCCGTCTCGGATACCGGATCGTTGAATTTTTGCGGGAAAAAACGGACAGGGCGTCCGAGGAATACGACTTGAATTTTTCATTGATCGCCACGCCGGCGGAAAGCCTTTCGGGAACGTTCACCCGCAAGGATCAGGAAGTTTTCGGGAAAATTCCCGGCATCACCGACCGGCCGTATTATACAAACTCTTTCCATGTGCCTGTTTACTATCCAATCAAAGCGATCGATAAAATCCGCATCGAAGGGCCTTTCCACAAGTTGTGCAACGGCGGCCATATCACCTACATTGAATGCGACGGAGACGTGGCAAGAAATATCCGCGCCCTCGATGTGCTGGTAAAAGCGATGGCGGAACACGATATCGGCTACGGGGCGATCAACCATCCGGTCGACCGCTGCAAAGAGTGCGGATATTCGGGCATCATCGATAACGAGTGCCCCTCTTGCGGCAACGGCGATGAAAACAAAATCAGCCGCATCCGCAGAATCACCGGGTATTTGGTCGGGGACATGAACCGGTGGAATTCCGCCAAACGGGCGGAAGAAAGGGAGAGGGTGAAGCACGCATGAAGATCATGGCGATTCATCACGATTCAGTCGTTGACGGAGAAGGTTTGCGCACGGTCGTCTTTTTCGCAGGCTGCCCTCATATGTGCAAAGGCTGCCATAACCCTGAGAGTTGGAACATCAACAATGGTACAGATATGACCGTTGACGAGCTCGTCCGGGAAGTGGCAAGCAACCCCTTGACGGATGTGACATTTTCCGGCGGAGAGCCGTTTTTGCAGGCAAAGGAAGCGAGCGAAGCGGCGAAAAAATTGAAAGCAATGAATAAAAATATTTGGATTTATACTGGTTATACATTGGAAGAACTGCTCGCCTCCAATGATCCTTATAAATTGGAGCTCCTCCGCTATTGCGACGTTCTCGTGGACGGCCCGTTCCTTGAGGAAGAACGGGATCTGTCGCTGACATTCCGCGGCAGCCGAAACCAACGCATCATTGATTTGTCGCGGATGACAGTGCTCGGCGGAATGCCGGTGCCTGTCAGGGAAGCGGCCGGCCAGTAGGCGGGCGCGCTTCCGGAAGATGATTCTCCCCTCAAATCGATGATTGGAACCCGGATCCGGATGTTTGACATGCCAAACGCCGGATGCCGGGTTTTTTGTTTACAAAGCTTTGTGTTTTTCCGCCGGTTTTTAAAAAGTATTTTTGTAATCAGAAATTACGGATTGTAAATCCCCTGCCTTTTCGGCTCCTATTTATAGATTGCTTAAGCGCAATTAACAAAAAAGTTACCACAGAGGATATTGAAATAGGGAAAAATCTTGTTTCCATTATATGTTGAGGAGATTTTCACTGATATTTTTATGAAATGAACATTGTCGCATGCTTTTAATACGGTGTATCGGATTTTTGTTTCCATGATTCCGTATATATTCTATAAAACAATGATTCTTTTTCCCGTAGTTCTGGGAATCCTTTTGACTTATGAAATATTTGTAAGACTTTTATTGGTGTGTTGCCGGTCAGGAGATCATTTTCAGCCCGATTGTGGACGCCAGAATAAGCGCGATGAAAAACAGCCTTTTCCATTCCCGCGATTCGCCGTAAAACAGCATGCCCACCAGGGTGCCCCCGACAACGCCGATGCCTGTCCAGACGGCATAACCGGTTCCCATGGAAATATCCCTCAGCGAGTAGCTTAACAGCGCCAAGCTCAGGCCGAAACCTAAAATTAGTAAAACGACGGTTTGCCAGTTCCGTTTGACGGACAGTTGATTAATCATGGCCACGCCGAATGCTTCGAACAATCCTGCCAGTATCAATGCAAACCACGCCATCACGATTCATTCCTTTCCGGCATCTTTTCCTCTGTCACGGCTTTTAATCCGATGACTCCGATGATGATCAACAGGATGAAAAAAATCTTAAGCCAGTCGACCGGTTCTCCGAAGAAGAGAATTTCCGAAAGGACGGTGCCGGCCGTTCCCAAGCCGACAAAAACGGAATAGGCGGTCCCGGCCGGAAGCACTTGCGCGGCCGTAATCATCAAATAGTTGCTGACGATGATGGCAATCGCCGTACCCGTCCAGGTCCAAAAGTCGTTAGCGTGGGCGAGTCCGATCACCCAAAGGACTTCGATGACGGCGGCGACGAACAAGCGGATCCAATATCTGTTCAATGTCAAGTACCTCCCAATGTATTTCCGCCGGATGCGCGGCTTGACGGAAAATTACCCAAGAAAGAGCGGGACGGCGGTAAGATAGTCTTTTCCGGCGCGAAAGACGCCATGCGGACGGAAGAACACAGCCGAAATTCCGTTCTCTAGTTTAATAAAAGCGTTACGAGAAGCGCACCCGTCTTGCAGTCATATAAAAAAGCCCTGAGAGAAGACTGAAACAGTTTCTCCCGGGCTTTTATCCCTCCGTGGCACAGCGTATAAGCTGTGAGTTTTCTCTCGGACCAGACTAACCTACTATAAGATGCAGGCTACGGAACCCTAGAAAACTTTTAAAATATACAATTAACTAGAATTATACACATCTTGGCCGGGAATTCAAGCGGAGCCGCGCTTCGCTTGGTGACCTAGACTATTGTCATTATCTGGATGAATAGGCAAAAATATCTCCGACAAACATTTTACTCATACCAACGGTGTCAAACCGTTTGCCGGAGCTTTCCGGCGCTGTTTTTAGTCGTTCAGTTGCCGTTTTTAAATGCGGCGGATTTTTGTGCATATTCTTCTTCTGTCACCGCTTCAAAAAACAGTTTTTCATCGCTGTCCCATAACGATAAATGAAAACCGGTGGCACCGTCTTCAAAATGGCCGTCCAGTTTCTTGCTTTTTCCGTCAATGTTCGTGTAAAAATTCAGCAACCGCCCGTCGGTAATGCCGTTTAACGGGTAAGTCGTTTCTTTGAACGGATTTTGTTCGTTCCCTGTGTTGACCGTTGCCAAAAGGGATCCCGTCAATTCACCTTCAAGGAGGGCTTCATCGATTTTGATGAAGTATTGTTTGCTACCATCCGGCGCTGTGTAAAGAAAACCGTAGACGTTGCGCAGTTCCGCGAAAAACTGGCGGATCCGGGTTTTCTCTCTTTCTTCGGCATGATAAACGGCATCTTCCAGCTCCTCTTCAAGTTTTTTAATGAAGCCCTCCAGTTCTTGTTTGCTGACAGCTGCAAATTTGAGGGGATTCTTTTCCCGTTCTGTTAAAACGAAGTCCGTACCGGAAAGTTTTCCTGTGAAGTTTCTCGTTTCATCATGATAAACGGCAGTGAGTGTGAATCCGTTTTCCGTTTTCGTGCCGGACAGCGTGTATTCTTTCTTTTCCATAAACGGTTCAATGCCCGGCTCTTCGATAATTTGATGGTGATGGAGCGTTCCGTCTATGTTATGGTTGCCGCCGGAAAGTTCAAGCCACATAAGGACGCCTTCATCACTGTGGACGTAAATTTTTGTTTCTTTTTGTGATATGGCCCACCAAACAACCCCGCCGATTAAAATCATTGCCAATACGGCTGCTGTCCCGATTATAATTTTTTTCATGGTTCGGTTCCCTCTTTTTAAATGAAATGTGGATGGTTTTCACCACTTTTATTTTAATGGAAAGAATCATGGGGGAATTGATTTAATATGCCGGAAAATTGAAAACTTTTTGTCTGAAAAACTATGTTACGGTTTTTTTAGAATAAGGAACGGCCTGTTCAGGGTGTGGTTCTGATG
>CALKIU010000122.1 GCA_937995745.1 uncultured Bacillaceae bacterium
GTAACAGGATAAAACATCTTGGCAGCTGCTTTAACTTCCGAAAAATCATTTTCTCCGGGGGCTTTGAACCAATATACGTTTTCTGTTATCAACTCCTTTATCCTTCCTGCATCTTCCCCGCCATTTCTCCGCTTTTATGTGATATTGTAATTTTGAGGATAGTTTGAAAAAGTTGAGTTGACCAAGCTTGAAAGATTTTTGCCCTGCCGCTTTTTACATTAAATTTTAAAGGACGAAAGCAGATTATGATAAAGCGTGAAAAACTTTCGTCCCGAAGGTAGAACTTCCGACGTTAGAAGTGTAAACTAAGAGTGGTTGTGGACATCAATGCTGCGCGTTTACGGACTCATGCGCTTTTCGGCAGATAAGGATGGGGTTTTATGTCGTCAAAGCTTTTAAGAGGAACATTTATATTAACGTTGGGAACGATTATTTCCAAACTGCTCGGACTGTTTTATGTCATTCCCTTTGTGGCTATTGTCGGTACGGAAGGAACGGGACTTTATCAGTACGCTTATGTACCGTACACCATTTTTCTCAGTTTTGCCACCGCCGGAGTGCCCCTTGCCGTGTCAAAGTTTGTGGCCAAATATAATGCGATGGAAGAATATGCCGTCGGACGGAGGCTGTTCAAATCGGGCCTCGTCGTCATGTTGACAACGGGAATCATTGCTTTTCTAATTTTGTTTATATTTGCCCCGGCGATAACAAATATGTTCACCATTGATCCAAAATACGATTTCAGCAAGGAAGAAGTCGTCACGGTGATTCGCGCGGTCAGTTTCGCCCTTATCATCATCCCGTTCATGAGTTTGATTCGGGGCTTTTTTCAAGGGCACCAATCGATGGGACCGTCTGCAGTGTCCCAAGTCATTGAACAGATTGCCCGCATCTTGTTCCTGCTCATCGGGGCTTTCATCGTTTTATATGTGCTGGATGGAAGTTTGGTCACGGCAATCAGCGTCGCCACTTTTGCCGCGTTCATCGGCGGGATAGCGAGCCTGGCTGTACTAGTGTGGTACTGGATGAAACGGAAACCGCACTTGGATAAACTCTTGGAGAGAGACCGGGGGACCGTTAACATTTCCTTGTCGGAAATGTATAAGGAAATTATTTTTTATTCCATCCCCTTTGTAATGGTGGGTATTTCCAATTCCCTTTATCAATTTGTTGACTTGACGACATTTAAAAGGGCGATGTTTTCCATCGGGCTTGCGGAGGAAGCGCAGCACGCTTTGACCATCGTGAATTTCACGACACATAAATTGGTCATTATACCGGTTTCTCTGGCAACGGCTTTCTCTCTGACGCTTGTGCCGATGATAACCCATGCATTTGTGCAGCAGGACCGCAAAAGTGTGAATCATCAGCTCAATCAAATGTTTCAAGTGCTTCTCTTTTTGACGTTGCCGGCTTCCCTCGGCATATCTTTGCTGGCTGAGCCGGTTTATACGGTTTTCTACGGGCATGATGCCCTCGGCGCTGATATTTTGAGAATATATGCCCCGGTTGCCGTGCTTTTTGCTCTATTTTCCGTAACCGCCGCCGTTCTTCAAGGAATCAATGAGCAGCGCTGGACCATTTTGAGCCTGTTGACCGGTTTGCTTGTAAAGCTGAGTTTTAATATTCCGTTGATTGAGCGGTTCGAAACGGAAGGCGCCATCATGGCCACGGCGCTCGGATATTCGGTCGCTGTCTTGATCAATTTGTCGGTTATAAAATATTTCGTCGGCTACAAGTACAGACTGGTATTGAGAAGAACCCTTTTGATCGTTATCTTCTGCGCGATTATGCTTGCGGCCGCCGGAGCGGTGTATAAACTTTCGGAGCTTATCTTGTCCCCGGCTGCGAGGGGAGAAGCGCTCATCATGATTTTATTCAGTGCCGCCTTCGGAGCGGGATTATATTTTTACTTGAGCTGGCGGAGCAAATTGGCCTTGTTATTATTCGGTTCGAAAATTGAGCGCTTAATTGGAAAACTGCCGTTTAAGAAGAAACGGCCCGAATTGGATTAAATGTAAAACAAAAGGTCTCCCCAACTTGTGAGGAGACCGTTTTTCCAAGAACAGAAACGGGGAAACGCCATTCAGCCGAAAACGGATCAATAATAATAAAAATCATCTCTTCCGAAGCCGAGCCGTCTCTCAATCCGCTCCACTCTGCGGGTGAGACGCTCCACTTCCCGGTCGAGCCTGTTCACCTGCCGTTCGAGCCTTTCCAGTCTGCCAAAAAAGCTGTCCTGCTGGCCGGGAAATCCGGGAAGTCCGGGAATGAAAGTGCCCGGTTGCTGCCTTGGGAACATGAAACCATCTCCTTTTCAATGTCCTGACATGTTGATAGTCTATGTGAACCGTTCGGCAACTGTTACTTGATTTTGGAAAATAGCCTTGGTAACGGTGAAAGCCGGAAAATCAAGGGAAAGGGGTGCCAATATGAGCAAAAAAATGCGGATTGACAAATTATTGGCCAATGCCGGGACCGGAAGCAGAAAAGAAGTGAAAAAGTTGTTGAAAACCGGCGCGGTCACCGTCAATGATGAAATTGTGAAAGATCCGAAAACACAAGTGGACCCTGAACGGGACGTTGTAATGTTATTCGGCGAGGTGGTTCATTATCAAGAATATGTTTATTTTATGATGAATAAACCTGCCGGTGTTCTGACGGCCACGGAAGACTTTTACGATGAGACCGTCGTCGACCTTCTCGACGAAAGCGACCGCATTCGTTCACCGTTTCCGGTCGGGAGATTGGATAAAGATACGGAAGGGCTTCTCCTTCTGACGAATGACGGTTTGCTTGCCCACCGGCTGCTGTCCCCGAAAAAAGAGGTTCCGAAAACGTATTTTGCCGTCGTTAAAGGAGAAGTGACGGAAGAAGACGCGGAACGATTCGCGGCCGGGGTTGTATTGGATGACGGCTATAAGACGAAACCTGCCCGCTTGAAAATTCTCAAGTCAGGTCTAATGTCGGATGTCGAATTAACAATCACGGAAGGGAAATTTCATCAAGTGAAAAGAATGTTTGCCGCAGTGGGCAAAAAAGTTGTTTATTTGCGGAGAGTTTCCATGGGCCCCTTGTCCCTTGACGAAAACTTGCGGCCCGGGGAATACCGGGAGCTGACGGAGGAGGAAAAAGAGTCTCTCCTGCACTATGAACCGGAACCGTTGTTTGGCCGTTGAGAAGCGGCAACTGATCGGCCTGTTTATCCGGCGGCTTCGGTTGCGAAAAAATAAAAACGCCGGGACAAAGCGTCCTGGCGTGCGGCATTCAACCGTAAATGTATGTTAAACAGCGTTATTTTATATTTCAAGAAGGCATTTTTACCTTTTTATTTGTCGTTGTCCATTTCCCCCGGCTGGGACTTGTCACTAAATCGTTATAAGCCAAAACATTTAAATCCCTCTGGACAGTCCGGGGAGTAATCCCAAATTCCTCCACGAGCTCCTGAGTTGTCACGGTTCCTTGTTCATTGATAAACAAATAGATGGATTTAATACGATTTAGCATCCGGCTGGTTGAAGGTTTCAAAAGACCACTCCCTATCCTTTTTTCAAATCTGTGGCTCACGAGACAACAGACTGTGATTTTGAAACTCAGGTGTTCAGATGGTCATTGGTTTTCTTTTCCCTGGACAACTCCTTTACACGTTTGTAAAAATGAATTTTCGGTTTTTTCTTTTATATTTTCATTTTAACCGCACTTGCAAATAATTTCTACTTTTTCAGCATTATAGAGTGAAAAAGGTGTTTTGACTTGTTTAAAAATACGCATCAACTCCCGCGCTTTTTTTATTAGAATATGGCTGTGGACACGGGAAGTATTCCAATGAATGGAAGTTGCCGGGCAAGTGGTTGCGCCGGGACGCATTTGCGGCGGGACGTTTTCCGGGTGAGAAAAGGATGTTATATAAAAGGATAGGAGGGGCGGATGCCAGTGAGCTTATTAACCGTTGATATTCAATGGGCAGGTTATGAAGCCGATAAAAAGATCATTGAAAATATTCACTTTTCCCTGGAAAAGGGCGAGATCATCGGGCTCTTGGGCCCAAACGGGGCCGGAAAAAGCACGATCATCAAAACGATCCTTGGAATGGTGGAACATAAAGAGGGAAGGATCGTCTTTACGAATGAGAATGATTATGCATACATACCGGAACAACCTGTATTTTATGATGAATTGACTTTGTGGGAACATGTGCAATTTTTAGGAACGGTTGAAAATCTGCCGGAGGAAGAATATCGGACGAGAGCGGAAAGGCTGTTGGAAGATTTCAGGTTAAAAAAAGCGGCCCATCGTTTTCTAGGCTCTTTTTCGAAAGGCATGCAGCAAAAAGCGATGCTCATCTTTGCCCTCTTAATCAAGCCGTCTGTATACATAATTGACGAACCGTTTGTCGGATTGGACCCGTCGGCTATGAAACTTTTTCTTTCTTCACTCGATAAAGTGAAGGGGGAAGGAGCGGGCATCCTCATGTCGACTCACGTCCTTGACACGGCCGAAAAAGTGTGCGACCGTTTTCTCCTTATTCACGAGGGGAGGTTGGCGGCGGCCGGAACGCTTGGTGAAATCCGCCGTTTGAGCCGATTGCCGGACGGTTCGTTGTTTGATTGTTTTCACGCTTTGACGGAGGAATCGTCCTATGACCGGTTTTAGCTTGTTTATTGGGCGCCTCAAGATGAATTGGAAATTTCAGTGGCGCATCTTTCGGATGATTGCCGATTGGACGGTGATGATTTACATCATCATTCCGGCGGCGGTGATTTTTTTCGTGATATACCGTTCGTGGTGGCTGGAGGCCCCGGAATGGGCGGATGCTCTGCCGCTCTCTTTATTTTTTATTTTAGGATATATCTGGTCCTGGATGGGAAATGTCCGCTTTTTTTCCGAAGATGGGGATCGGTTGTTTTTAATCAGAAAAAAGCAGTTGATGCACAGCGTTTACCGGTGGGGGTTTGTCTACTCGGCAATGTTTCATGCCTGCCTTGCCGGCTTGTTCCTCCTGTTGCTCCTGCCTTTTCTATTGGTTCATTTTCAATTAAGCGGACAAGCGTCAGCAGGAATTTTCCTTTTTTGGCTGGCGATGAAATATTTATTGCTGTATTTGAAATTTCATTTGCGCCGAATCACCCGCAAAATCCGCCGTTTTTTCGCCGGTTTTCTTGTTTTCTGCACAACGGCCGCCGTGTCCATTCTTTTTTATGTCCTCTGGGCGAATGATGAACTTGCATTCTTGTATGGTTTTTCGGCCGCCATCATCGTTTTTTCCGTCGGGCTCTATACCCGCCTGCTCGACAAAACGTTTCTCTTTGAACATTTCCGCGCCATAGACAGGGAACAAAAGTTGAGGGCTGTCGGGTTCATTTATCAGTTTTCTTTGCAAACCGAGAAAATTTCTGTCATTAAAAGGACAAGGCCGTGGCTGTTTCCCCGTTCAGGGGCCATTTTCCGCAAACGCACCCCTGTCAATGGTTTTAAAGAATTGTTTCTCAAACTCTTTTTGCGCAACAAACTGTATCTTTCTTCTTATATGCGGATGCTTTTTTTCACGGCGGCCGCCATTATCATTGTGCCGCCGCTCTGGGCGAAGATATTGATTTTTGTCGTTTTCATTTTTATGGCCGCCGGTTGGTTTGAATCGGTGTGGGATAAGACGTTTTTGAAACACCCGGTGGCCGGGAAATACTGCAAAGGGAACGACTATTTTATCGCCAGGCGTCAAATGATAAACAGGATGGTTCTTTTTTCGGCTGCCTCCATGCTCATGCTTGGAGGCGGCGGGTGGCTGCTTTTGGATTTATTCATACCTTTTTAAGCGGAGGGGATCGCCATGGTAAAAATCGATTGGGAACATGAAGTGGAAAAACGAAAAGAAGCATTGATAGAAAAGACAAGGGAATTGCTCAAAATTAAAAGCGTTTTGGATGAAGATGACGGCGGTCCTGATGCCCCTTTGGGCCGCGGGGTGAAAGAGGCTCTCCAATATATGCTTGATTTGGGCCGGGAAGACGGTTTCCGCGTGAAAAATGTGGGCAATTTGGCAGGCCATATTGAATTTGGCGCCGGAAAAGAATTGGTGGGGATCCTCTGCCATGTTGACGTAGTCCCGGCCGGAGACGGCTGGTCGTGCGATCCGTTCGGTGCGGAGATTCGCGACGGGAAAATCTTTGCCCGCGGCGCCATCGACGATAAGGGGCCGACGATGGCGGCTTATTTTGCCATGAAAATTGTGAAAGAATTGGAATTGCCGTTGAACAAGCGGGTGCGGATGATTATCGGCACGGATGAAGAAAGCGATTGGCGCTGCGTGGAGCATTATTTCGCCCGTGAGGAAATGCCTACCCTCGGCTTTGCCCCTGACGCCGATTTTCCGATCATTTATGCGGAAAAAGGGATTATGGATTTTGATTTCGTGCAAAAACCCGATAACGGCCCCGCTCAAAAAGAGGGGGCGGAAGTAATACGTTTTGCCTCCGGGCGCCGTTATAATATGGTTCCCGATTTTGCTGCTGTCGTATTGAAGGCCCCCGGTGAAGAAGAGATGTTGAAGCGGCGCTTTCATGAGTTTCTTGCTGTAACAAACAGCACGGGAAGATGTTTTGAAGCCGGCGGGGAAGTGATTTTCGAACTGGAAGGGATATCCGCCCACGGGATGGAACCGGACCGCGGGAAAAATGCCGGCCTTATGTTGAGTTCTTTTCTCGCCAAACTCCATTTGGATGCGGAGGCGCAAAGGTTTTTTCCCTTTATTGCGCAATATTTCCTCGATGATTCGCGGGGCAGAAAAACGGGAATCGCTTATGCGGACCATACCGGCGAGGTGACGGTAAATGTCGGCATATTGACCTATGATGCCGGTCGGGGAGGAAAACTTGGCATCAATTTGCGCTATCCGGTTACCGCTGACTTTTCGGAATTGAAACGGAAATTGCAAGAACTGGCGGAAAAGAACGGGTTTGCCATGGAAAATATATCGAACTCCAACCCGCACTATGTGGATGAAAATGAATTTTTGGTTCGGACGCTTAAAAAAGTTTATGAGGAGCGGACCGGAGAAAAGGCCGAACTTCTGGCAATCGGCGGAGGCACTTACGCACGTTCACTCAAGTCGGGCGTTGCGTTCGGCCCGTTGTTTCCCGGCCGCCCGGATGTGGCCCACCAGAAGGACGAATATATTTTTATTGATGATTTACTAAAGGCGACGGCCATTTATGCCCATGCCATTTACGAATTGGCCGGGCAAAAGACTGCCGACCGATAAACAGGCGGCCCCGCGGATGAATTTTTTCATTTCCTTTTTCTCGGGCTGACAAACGGAGGGCGGGACTGATAAAATTATTGTAATAAAGCTTGATAATCTGGCATGCAGCGGACGGGAACGCGCCTTGGCGGGGCGGGCGTCCCCTGCAAACCGCTTTGTCCGGGTGCTGTTGAAAAGCGCAGAAATCATGTCAGGAAAGGACGTTGGAAAATTGCGGAAGACTCATTATTTTTATGCCGTTGAAATTCCCCGCGCGCAAAAAGAACTTCTTCACGAACGGGCTCAAGAGTGGAGGAAAGTTCTTTCTTTTAAAAGCTGGGTTCATCATGACGATTACCATATTACATTGGCTTTCTTGGGAAATGCGCCGGAAAAGAACCTTCTGCGTTCACGGCAGCTCGTCCGGGAAGCGTTGGCGGGAAAAAAATCGTTCCCTTTAGTGATAAATCACTTAGGTTTTTTTGGAAGAAAAGAAGCGCCGCGGGTTTTTTGGGCAGGAGTCGAGGAAAATGAAGCGTTGTTTGTTTTGAGGGAAGCGGTTTATTCCGCTTGTACGGAAGCCGGTTTTTCACTGGAAACGCGCCCTTTTCGCCCCCATCTTACTTTGGCGAGAACTTGGACAGGCAATGAGAAATTTTCCGGGGAACATTTGCGGGAGCAAGATTCGTTAAGAGAGGACCCCATTTCTTTTAGGGTAAAGAAAGTGATTTTATATCAAACGCGGCCGGAGGGAATTCCCAGATATCAGCCTGTAGCATCATTCCCGTTGTCATAGGCGGGGACGGCCGCGAATGGGAAAGGTTTGTAACGATGGCACAGTTGATCAAATTGCAAGATTATATATCAAGATACGAACAGAATATTTTTGTTTATTCTTCGAGATTCGTCACTCTTAAAAAAAAGAATTGGAAGAGGTTTTATTTTTCCCGTAAGAAGGCCGGTTTTGCGCAGGCCTCCGGGCTGGATTTTGATTTTTCTGAAAGCCGGGAAAAAAGCAAGGTTTCCTTGTTCCGAAAGATGGCGAATTTTTGCCGGCGAAAACGGGGGGGAACGGAACCGGCGTCCCCCGCGCATTTTCCGCCTGGCCATGAAGAAACATCCCGTTCCGTTTTTAACCGGAACAGGCCGGTCCAGGATGACGAACTGAAACGCCGGTTTTTGGATGAAATTTTTCCCCTTCAACTCAAGTGGGCGAGCGCAACTTTAACGGAAATGTCCTTTGTCGATAACCGGTTTTACCGGGATCCCTTGCTGAAATATTTTTTGCAGCGATTTCCTGACAACTTTTTCGTCTTATACAAACCCGTTTTTATGGTCAAAACGGCTCCCGTTGAGACCGAATCCATCTTGATTACGCCGACTGATGTTTGGTGCCTGAGCTTTTTGGAATATGAAGACAACGCTGTTTATTTCTGCACGGCGGATCGATTTTGGCTCAAAAAAGTCGGCCGCCGTGAAGAAAATGTGTTGAATCCGCTCCCGGCGTTGAACAGAACAGAAAAAATTGTCAAAAACATTCTTGAAAAGCACGCATCGGACTTGTCAATACATAAAGTAGTATTAAGCAGAAACGGCTATTTTGATATTCTTTTTGCTCCCCCCGGGACGAGGTTTATCGACAAAAAACAGTATGAATCATGGTTTCAGACGATGCGGGCCCATTCTTCGCCCGTTAAACACGCCCAATTGGCGGCCGCCCGGGCTTTGCTGGAACATTGCCGGACGCAAGCCGTTCCCAGACCGGAATGGAGATATTAGAAATCATCATTATAAAGACAGGGTTGATTTATATGCAAACCATCCATTTTATTGTCAATCCCACAGCGAAAAACGGATATTCCCTTCAAATATGGAATGAACTCGAGCAAATGCTTAACAACAAAGGTGTTTCATATACGGTCTATTTTACCGAATACCCGGGGCATGCCGGGGAATTGGCAAAAGAAATTGCCGATTCGCTGGCAGGGGCCCCCGGATTGATCGCCGTTGTCGGAGGGGACGGAACGCTTCATGAAGCGGTCAACGGAATAATCGGACGGGAAAATATAAAAATCGCTGACATTCCGGCAGGGTCGGGAAATGATTTTTCGCGCGGACTTCAATTGCCCCTTGACCCTTCCGCGGCACTGGAAGGAATTTTGCGAAAAATCGATAAACAACCCTTTTTGATGGATGTGGGAAAAGTGGCCACCGTTGGCGGTCAAGTGCATTATTTTGTAAATAATTTTGGAGCCGGTTTTGATGCGGAAATTGCCTATAAAGTCAACCGATCCAGATTGAAAAAGTTTTTTAACCGCTTTTCCCTCGGTACGATTGTCTATGTTTATTTCCTGATCAGTGTGGCGCTGACCTTGAAAAGAGCGAACGTATTGCTGACCGTTGATGATAAACGGTATGAGTTTCAAGACACCTGGCTTGTTAACGTTTCCAACCACCCTTATATTGGCGGGGGAATGAAGCTGGCTCCCGACGCGGTTGTGAATGACGGGTTGTTGGATATTACGGTCATTCACCAAATTTCGCGTATAAAGCTTTTGCTTTTGTTTGTAACCGTTTTTTGGGGCGGCCATAAAAAATTTAAAGAAGTGTCCGTATTCAGAGGAAAAAATATAACGATTCGGTCTTCCGAAAAAATGGTTCTCCATGCCGACGGCGAATATATTGGAGAAACTCCTGTCGAAGTTCGCCTTCTTCCGGGAAAATTGGCTGTTGTAAAGTAAAGTTTGGAAAAATGAATTGGCGTCGTTCCTAGAAGTTTTCAGCGGAGAGATTTCAGTGGAGGGATAGGTATGGTTGCGAATGTTCCCCGGCAACGAAAGTTTTCTGCCTTTTTGGATGAAATGCGGATTATTACCATATTGCTTCCTAACATGTACCATAACGGACATTCATCCCGGTTTTTTCTGATAAAAAATGATTGGAAAGTTGAATTGGAAATTCTCGAGGTCCGGCCTTTGGATGGGAAAACAAAATATGTATGCCGTTCTCCAGTTGAGCCGGAAATCGGAAAAATATACCGGATTGCGGACCAATACGGGGAAGAAACCGACCTGCAAATCGGGGCAGTGATTAGGACGCCTGAATTTGACCGGAAATTTTATTACCCCGGTCCGTTGGGAATGGCGTACAGTCCGGAACGGACGGTTTTTCGGGTTTGGGCTCCGACGGCAACGAACGTGAAGTTAAATCTTTACAATCGGGATTTGACGAAAGCCGCGTCCATGGAGATGACCCGTAAAGACCGGGGAGTTTGGGAACTTGCCGTATCCGGGGACTTAGAATATTATTTTTATACGTTCTCCGTATGCGTCAATTTTTGTTGGAGGGAAGCCGTTGATCCGTATGCCGTGGCCGTTTCGGCCAACGGAACGCACGGCGCGATCGTCGATTTGAAGAAGACGGACATCGGGAGGGTCGCGCTTCCTCCCCTGGAACATGATGTGGATGCCATTATTTATGAGACGCATATCCGGGATTTTACGATTCACCCGAACAGCGGCGTGAAACAAAAAGGGACTTATTCCGGAGCGGCTGAATGGAATACGAAGACCGGGTGCGGCGCGTCCACTTGCCTGTCGTACGTGAAAGAATTGGGAGTCACCCATGTGGAATTTTTGCCATGGCATGATTTTGCCGGAGTGGATGAACTGGGTGACAAACAAGAATATAACTGGGGTTACAATCCTCTTCATTTTAATGCCCCGGAAGGAAGTTACTCCCTCGACCCGGAAAATCCTTATGCGCGGATTATCGAGCTCAAGAAAATGATTAACCGCTTTCACGAGGCGGGCCTGGGTGTGATTATGGATGTCGTTTACAATCATGTTTATATTCGCGAACAATCCTCTTTTGAAAAAATAGTTCCCGGCTATTTTTTTCGCCATGACGAGAACGGTCTGCCGTCAAACGGCACCGGCGTCGGCAATGATTTTGCCTCCGAGCGGCTGATGGCGAGAAAATTCATTTTGGACTCCGTGCAGTTTTGGAAAGAAGAATATGATGTGGACGGTTTCCGTTTTGATTTAATGGGAATCTTGGATATTGAGACGATGAATTCGGTTCGCGCTCTCCTGGACAATTATGAATCCCGCACATTGCTCATCGGCGAAGGGTGGGACCTTCCCACACCTCTTCCACCCTCGCAAAAGGCAAATATGCGCAATCAGGAAAAGCTGCCCCGCATCGGACAGTTCAACGATTTTTTCCGCGACACGATTAAAGGAAGCACATTTGACCTGTATGACCGGGGGTATGTTCTCGGAAACAACCGCCTTCGCGGCGCGGTAAAACTCGCCCTTGCCGGAAGCATCGGTCCGGATGACGGAAAAGGATTGTTTCTCGCGCCCGGACAAAGCGTGAATTATGTGGAGTCCCATGACAATCATACGTTTTGGGACAAAATGAAAGTTTGCCTCCGGGAAGAGGAACCGGAAGTGCGCAAAAAGAGGCAGCGTTTGGCTACGGTGATGGTTCTTTTGGCGCAGGGAATTCCTTTTCTTCACAGCGGGCAGGAGTTTTTCCGGACCAAACAGGGCATCGGAAACAGCTACCGCTCTCCCGATGAAATCAACCGTTTGGATTGGAATGAAATGGTCCGCAATTTCCATCACGTCCGGTATATCAAAGGAATCATTGCCATAAGGAAATCCCACCGGGCCTTCCGTTTCCCAAAAGCCGAATTAATCCGCAAACATATGCGTTTTTTGGAAACGGACGAACCGGTCTTGGCTTATGTGCTTGAGGATGTCGGCCGGTACGGGGATTGGGGCCGGTTCATCGTTTGCTTCAACCCCGCCGCACAAGAGCGGCAGATTGAATTGCCCGACCAAGAGTGGGCGGTTTTGGCCGATGAAAAAGAAGCCCGTCCAGACCCGGTAAGAATCCACCGCGGGAAAAAACTTGTTTTAAAGCCCTTCAGTTCGTATGTTTTGGCCGCCCGGTGACGGGCAGATATTTTTCCAAGAAACATTAATCTCCCGAAGAGAAGGGCCGATATAAAAAATGCGAACGTTTTTCTCGCAAAGAATTTGGGAACATTTACTTACTCCAAACAGGGTTGACGGGCCATCATAAATGGAGATAAAATCTTACTGATAGCTTTTTGTCGTTACGGCTATGATGTCACGGATCTACCCAAAAGGATATATACTGAAGGTGAATACGTTGAAACAAATACTTGGGCGAGAATGGGAAATTTCACCTGCCGGAGGTGCCACGGGGGAAGCGTTCATTGCCATTCATGAAAAAGAAAAGCTTTTTTTAAAAAGGAATTCTTCTCCTTTTTTGGCTGTGTTGTCAGCTGAGGGAATTGTGCCAAAACTCGTTTGGACAAAAAGACTGGAAAACGGAGATGTGATCACGGCGCAGAAATGGCTGTCCGGCAGAGTGCTGAGGCCGGAGGAAATGAATCAGGAACGGGTTGCCAAACTCCTTCACAAAATTCATACCTCAGCCCCGCTTCTCAATATGTTAAAAAAAATGGGTAAATCCCCTGTCAAACCGGAAGGATGGTTAAAGAAAATTGAAGAGCGGCTGGATGAGGAAATTTATTCCCTGCCGGTAGTGACTTCTTCATTGCAATTTTTGCGGCGGGAAGCTGAAAATGTTTGGACGGATCTCCAAGTCGTCTGCCATTGCGATGTGAATCATAACAACTGGCTGCTTGGAGAAAACGGCCAATTGTATTTGATCGATTGGGATGAGGCAATGATTGGCGATCCGGCCATTGATTTGGGGATGCTTTTGCATTGGTATATTCCCAGGAATGAGTGGGACGACTGGATTCGTTTGTATGGCGCTGAATTGACTCCCCAACTTCTCCTGCGCATGAAATGGTATGTGATCGCACTTACGTTGAATTCCATCCAATGGCATATGGATCTGGACAGGTTGGCTGAAATGGACAAACAGATCCGTTTTTTAGAAGAAAATCTTCACAGAAGCTGATTCATTTCGGAAACCCATTGGGATAATTGGTTCTGATGGTCTTGGACATGCTGGTTTATATCGGCGGAGTAAGCCCCTTGCTGGCAGTAACTGTAAATATCTGTAAGGATGCTTTTTGTTCTTTGATCAAGATTCTCGTCCATCAACAGTGATTTGATCAAACGTTTTGCCTGTTCCCATTCCGATACTGAGCCGCAGCACTCTTTATGTTGATTTTCCAGAATATCTTTCAAAATCATGATCAGATGTTCCTGTTGCAGTGACACATTCGCACTCCCTTTCACCCGGGTAATAATTTTTCTTGAAAAGAATTCACAATTAATATGTGGATTCTTTTTTCGTTTATTCACTTTTTTCTCAATCGCGGAGCGGAAGAGTTCATGCGGTACCCGGCCGTGACGGCCTTTGTAACCTACGCCCATTCGGGATATTTTTATGATTGTCTTGAGAAAGAAAAAGTCATTTTGTATGATTAGGAAGGGTTGTTTGTGAACATTTTTGCAAAACATAAAACGTTAAAGAAAAATATGAACTTAGAGGTGTTGATATGCGTTTGCGTCGGAAACCGTGGGCCAAGGACATGTTGAAAGCCCACCCGGAATATGTGATACCGGAACCCGAACGGTATAAAGGAAAATGGAATGAGGTGTTTGGCAATGACAATCCGATCCATCTCGAGGTTGGAACGGGAAAGGGCAAGTTTATCACGGAAATGGCCAAACTCCATCCTCATATAAATTTTATAGGCGTTGAATTATACGACAGTGTCATTGTTTCCGCCCTGAAAAAATTGCTGGAAACGGAACTTCCCAATGTAAAGCTGTTGCAAGTGAATGCCAAAGATTTGAGAAATTTTTTTGCCAAAGGGGAAGTGAGCCGGATTTATTTGAATTTTTCCGATCCGTGGCCAAAAAAGCGCCATGAGAAGCGGAGGCTGACCCATAAGAATTTTTTGGAGATTTATGAAGACATTCTGATCGATAAAGGGGAAATCCATTTAAAGACAGACAACCAGGCATTTTTTGAATACTCTTTGCTCAGTTTTTCCGCCTACGGCCTCTTGTTGAAAGATATCAGCCTCGATTTGCACAACAGCGATTTCGAAGGGAATATTATGACAGAATATGAGGAAAAGTTTTCGGAAAAGGGAAACCGCATTTACCGCTGCGAAGTTCAGTTCAGTTAGAACGGCAAACTCTCCCCTGGCTGGTACGTGAAAAAAGGTTTCAAAATTTTTTCGGCAAAGATTTGATTATATTCAGAAAGTTTAATATATTAAAAGAAGATTTACGTAAAAAAGATGTCGATGTTTGTTGATTTCTGAATGATCAATCATCGATGAGGGGTTTAACGAAATTTACAGGGGAGAGGAAAATGAGAGTAGGAATCAGACGTTTGGCCGAGGAACAGGCCAAAATCACCGTGCAGGAATCGGCCGGTTTGGCGATCATCACCATTAAGCGTCCGCAAAAGCGCAATGCTTTGACGGCGAAAATGTGGAATGAACTAACGGAGATCGGCGAGAGGATCCTGGAGAATCCGAAAAATAAAGTGGTTCTTTTGCGGGGTTACGGAGAAAACTTTACCGCCGGCTCCGATATAAAAGAGTTTCATGAGATGACGTTGGAAGAAGCGGAAAATGCCTTTGTCTTAATGGAAAAGACAATTTCCACTTTTGAGAAATTGCCCATTCCGACGATCGGCGTGATTAACGGTCCGGCCATGGGTGCGGGTCTGGAGCTTGCGCTGGCGTGCGATATCAGAATCGGTTCGGAAAAAGCAAGGCTCGGCATTCCTATCGGCAAGCTGGGCATCACTTTGAACAACAAGTTTGCCGCCCGCCTCGTCAATTTAATCGGTCCGAGCTTGACAAAAGATCTCGTGTATACCGGAAGGATTTTACGGGCGGAAGAGGCCCATCGGCTCGGCATGCTTAATTATTTGGTGGAAGAAAGGAATTTGGACAGATTTGCGATCCGGCTCGGGAAATTGGTGGCCTCCCAATCACCCGCATCGCTGCTTGCCGTTAAAAGAGCGGTGAGCGAATGTGTCAACAGTGTGCCGGTATTATGGAAAGGTTCCACACCGTTTGTGGATCCGATTGATTTCCCGGAAGGATGTGCGGCATTTGTGGAAAAACGCCCGCCCCGTTTTGAAAGAAGGCCGATCAAAAAATTGTTGGAAGACAGTTAAAAAGCCACACAAAAAGCCCGCTTTTTTAAGAAGCGCGGCTTTTTTCGTTTTTATACTTGTATGTGGATATCGATGGAATACAATTCCAATCCTAAATTTTCAGAGAATTGTTCAAAAATGTCTTTCTGCAGTTTTTCCGCCACTTCCACCAAGTTTTCGGCCGGCGGATAATGAATGGCCACGGTAACTTGAAGAATCGCCGGTCCCTCCAAATCGATACGAACCGCTTTGCATTCTTTAATATCGCGGTAATTCCGACAAATATAGGTCACCATGTCACGGTAGGCGCGTTTATAAATATGAATGTTTCCCCGGTGAAAATCGGGCCGGACAATCGTATTTTCCCCAATCCGTTCTTTTTTCTTGGAGAAAATCGCCTTTCCTCTTTGGATGACCTTTTTAAAGAAATTTTGTTCCACTTGTTTGTAAGGAATGGGGATGACATGTTTTCCTTCCGTTTTGCGTATAAACTGGGCCATTTTTATTTCTTTGGATGAACGGATATTTTCAATCCGGTATATTTTTTTGAATTGTCCCAGTCCCAATTTGGCGGCGATTAACTTGACCATCCGTTCCGACGTGCCGATGACGAGCACCCTGTTGATAAAATAATGCGCCAAAGCGAGCCGCACTTCCCTGGCATGATCTTCATCAAAAAAGATGGCCCTTTTGATGGCGGTAACGGCGTTTTTTTCAAATTTGGCGGATTTTCCGGCGACCCTTTGGCCGTTGATAATCAACAAACCGTCATCAATAATGGCGGGAATGTTTTTTTCATGGGCAAAGGACAGGGCAATCGTGCTTTTTCCGGATCCGCTCGGTCCGATTAAGGCAAAAACATCCATAACCGTCTCTCCATATTTTGTAATGACTGCTGTACATACCATTTTATCAAAAGATAAAAGATGTTAGAATATTTAATCATTGTTCCGGAAGGTTTGCGGTCGGAGCACAATTGGCGGAAAAGGCGAGAGCTCTCGGGAAGCCGAGCTTGAAGTGAAAAGGGAGCGGATAAGCAAATCAGAGGGCGGCGCGCTTTCACAGGATTAAACGTGATATTACAGGAGAAGGGCCGAAGCCGCGGCGCCGGCCCCCTTGCCTTACAGAGACGGATGAAAACGGTCAAGATATTTTTTCCACGTCTATGATGCTGCCCGTTTTTGCATCGGCGACAAATTGATATTGACGCAGTTGCCCGTTTTCCCTTTTGGAAATGCCCCCTTTGTAAACGGTAAATGTAAAACCCTCTTTTTGATAAGATTGGGGCTTCATGTAAATCCAAGATCCGCTGATTGGTCCGTTTTGCTTAAAAAGTTTTTTCGCACTGGCCAATGCTTTTTCAGGGCTGATTAACGCTGTATGCGCCAAAGCTTTGCTTGCGGCATATCCGCCGACCAAACCGATACCAAGTCCCAACAAAAATGATTTCCAGTTCATTTTTTACCTCCGTCATGTATCGGGTCCGGCTATAAAAATTTACCATTTCCGGCGAATTGTCGTTCCGCCGGACAACGGATGCAACGGACCCGGAAGTAATTTTATGATAGCAAATCTGAAGAAAATCACAATAGGACGCAACAGGAAGGCCCGTCTAAACGATTAAACGCCGCGGGATATGACCGATAAATTCCCGGAATTGGAAGGAAAGACGCCGGAAATGTGGTTGAAATCGTAAAAGTTCAGTAATATAAAAATGTACCGGTCAGTGAAAAAATGGTTACAAAGGAGCATTATACGATGAATGAGGAGACATTGCGGCTTTTTAAAACTTTGACAGAACTGCCGGGTGCTCCCGGCTTTGAACATGCGGTCCGCAATTTTTTGCGGGAACAATTTTCCAAATATGCCGATGAAATTGTTCAGGACAGGCTAGGCAGCATTTTCGGCGTCCGCCGCGGAGATGAAGCGGGGCCGGTTGTCATGGTTGCCGGCCATATGGATGAAGTTGGTTTTCTCGTGACAGGGATCACGGACAACGGCATGATCCGTTTTCAAACGTTGGGCGGCTGGTGGAGCCAGGTTTTATTGGCCCAACGGGTGGATATTATTACGGAAAACGGGCCCGTTCCGGGAGTGATCAGTTCCATTCCACCCCATTTGCTCGATGAGGAAAAAAGAAAAAAACCGATGGATGTGAAAGACATGCTCATTGATATCGGCGCCGATTCGAAAGAAGATGCGGAACGAATCGGCGTCAAGCCCGGCCAGCAAATCGTTCCCGTTTGTCCGTTCACTCCGATGGCCAATAACAAGAAAATCATGGCCAAAGCGTGGGACAACCGCTACGGATGCGGGCTTGCCGTTGAATTGTTGAAGGAAGTGAAAAACGTCGAACTTCTGAATGTGCTGTATGCAGGGGCCACCGTGCAGGAAGAAGTGGGCTTAAGGGGGGCGCAAACAGCCGCCAATTTGATTAAACCTGACATTTTCTTTGCGCTCGATGCCAGTCCGGCCAATGATGCGGGCGGCGATAAAAACGAGTTCGGACAGTTGGGAAAAGGAGTCCTGTTGAGATTGTATGACCGGACGATGGTGACCCACAGGGGAATGCGGGATTTTGTGTTGGATATGGCCGAAACCCACAACATTCCATATCAATATTTTGTCTCCCAAGGGGGGACGGATGCGGGAAGGGTGCATATTTCCAATGAGGGCGTTCCGAGCGCGGTCATCGGCATTTGCGCCCGGTATATTCACACGTCGGCATCGATCATTCATGTGGATGACTATGCGGCGGCAAAAGAGCTGCTCGTGAAACTGGTCACTGCCTGCGACCGGTCGACAGTGGAATCGATCCGGGCCGGTGCTTAATGTACGGATGAATCTCCCCGCAATGGAAGCGGGGAGAAATTTTTTGCCCAAAACAGGCGCGGCCGGGCTTCAATCATATGCGGCTTGGTAACAAATTCTTTGCAGGATTTTAAAAATTTGCATGTGAACGTTGGAAATATTTTTCTGAATCATGTTCAGTTGATGAAAAAATTCTTTCTTTTTTATGACATTTTGCCGGGGCAAAGGCGATTCCTGCAACGAAGGGTTGTCATAAAAGAATCGGGAAGGGTATGATAATAAGGAAATATTCCCGGGTAAGGAGGAGGGGGAGCATGAAAAAACGCGGCTTGGCTGCATTATTGCTTTTCATTTCCATGTTTTTGTTGGCCGCCTGTTCCGTTCCGTTTGATGAAGCACAAAAAGAGGCACAAACCGCCGTTGAGGAAACTTTCAAGAAAGAACCCCCGAAAGCGAATAAGGAAAATGATGAAATAAAATATTATGTTCCCTCCGGCGTAACGGTTGAATCGGAAGAGCCGAGCAACATTCTCTTAACCGGCGGAGGTTATGAATACAGATTGTTCTACAATCCTTTGGAAAGTGAAAAAAGCCGCCTTGTATACGAGGTGACACAAGAACAGCGCAAGTACGATGTAAAGAAAAGTTTTGAAAATCAAGACCGGTTTGGTTTTCTCCTCATCAAAAAGCTGGACGATAAAGAAAGCGAGATTGTTGTCGGTGTGGGCGGTGTCAAAGTGACAAGCAAAGTGAAAACAAAAGATCTGGCTAAATCGGCTGCAAAAATGATGGAAATTGCTTGCAGCGTACAGATGAAGTAGGGGGAAATGCGGCAGAGGCGTCGAGGATTCCTGTCTGCCGCATTTTTTATGCAACCGGCTGAAAGCCGCCCTCGTCGCCGGCAATGCATTTTTTCAAACCTGAAAAAAACAGGCCGGCTGAAATCACTGTCAGACGGAATGCTTTGGCAGCCTGCATCATTTCTTACGATCAATTGTTTCAAAATTGCGAACGTGCGTTTTATTGGATTTGCGTTCCCATGATTGTTATTATCGGAATATAGGATAAAGGAATGGCTGCAAACGAGAATGTAAAATTTTACCCAAGGGGGCCGAAGACATTGAAAAAACTGTTAAACAGAGATGATTATGAAAATCTTATCAGCCGGGGAAAGCATATATTGTTATTCACCGCTGATTGGTGTCCGGACTGCCGGGTGATTGAACCGGTTCTTCCGGAAATAGAGGAGAAATACAAGGAATTTCAATTTGTCGAAGTGGATCGCGATCAATTTCTTGATTTGTGCCAACAATTAGATGTCTTTGGCATCCCCAGTTTTATAGCCTTTGAGGATGGCGAAGAGATTGGCCGCTTTGTCAGCAAAGACAGAAAAACAAAGGAGGAAATTGAGCGGTTTTTGGACCGTTTGCCGTAGCGGCGCGCCGTTCCGGTACGATTACGAAGAACCGCAAAATTGCGGGTAAAGGGGGTGGCTGAAGCTTTGAAAATGAACAGCAGACTCATGAGGGAGAAATTGCAAAAAAGATTGGCAAAACCGGGGCGCATTTTTTCTTACAATCGGGAAAAAGATGAGCTCCGCATCGAAAACGAGGCTACCGGGAAGGGACTTACGGTCTCGATTCCGGGAGTGATCGCCAAATGGCAGGAAGAAAAAGAAAATGCGCTTGAGCGAATCGTCTACTACATCGAAGAGGGCCTTCAAGCCATGGAAGAAGAAAGCAGTTTGAGCGGCCGGGAAAAAAATATTTTTCCTGTCATCCGTTCCACATCATTCCCGACGGAATCCGCCGACGGGACGCCGCTTCTTTATGATGAACATACGGCGGAGACGAGAATATATTATGCCTTGGATTCGGAGAAATCGTACCGGCTGATTGACAAAAAGTTGATGGAAAAAGAAGGATGGACCCATGAACGCATCCGGGAAATCGCCATGTTCAATGTCCGGTCGCTTTCCACAGATTTAAAGGAAGATCGCGTCGCGGGAAATACGTTTTATTTTCTCAACAAAAATGACGGTTATGACGCGAGCCGGATTTTGAATGAAGCATTTCTTCGCGATATGCGCGAGAAAATAACCGGAACGATGGCTGTTGCCGTGCCGCATCAGGATGTGCTCATTATCGCCGATATTCAAAATGACACCGGCTACGATGTCCTTGCCCAATTAACAATGAATTTCTTTACAAACGGCCGGGTTCCGATTACCGCTCTCTCATTCATATATGAGAACGGCGAATTGGAGCCGATCTTTATCCTCGCAAAAAACAGAAAAAGATGATTCAAACGGCCGGGCCACCATTGTGTGGCCTTTTTTATTTTCCGGATATAAGGTTTTGCATCGCGCCCAGCCGGTGGAAGCAAAAAGAATGCCTCAAATTTTTTATGAATAATTGATAAAATAGGGGTACAGACCACAGGAGAAAGAGTGATATACTTGCGATGGTTGAAAAAAGTTTTGCGAAAGTTGGGCGAAAAAGAAAACGGAAGCGTGAAAATGCAAGTTTACAGAAATAAATCCGGCCGCGGCGAACAATCATTATATCCCCACGATTCGGGAACGGAAAACTATTACGGGTATCCGAAAGGGAAATTCCGCTTTCCGCTGATACCTGATGATCCGCCGAAAAAAATGAAGATAGAGCCGGTCTCTGAAAAAGAAAAGACCGGGCCAAGTTCTTCCCGGCTCCGGCAAGACGGGGGAGCGGAACGGCGCCATACGGAGGCCGATAGAAAAAAACCGTTTACACCGACAAAAGTGCCGTCACCGGTTTACGGATTTGCAAAGCCGCGGAAATATAAAGTTGCTCAGGCAAGCGGACAGACCGGGTTGTTATCCGGACAATCTGCCGGGAAAATCAGGGCACGGCAGCAAACGTTTGCGGAAGATCAACATTTGGAACGAAGGCCGGAAGAACGAAAAGAAAGCAGCCAACAACATTTACAGGAGACGAAAGGGGCGGATGACAGCCATCGGGAAGAAGAAAGTGCCCTGGGACAAGCCGGCGCGGGAATGGCGGAAAGTCTGCCTGCTGCTTCGGATGAAGATTCCGGCGAACATGTGATAGGGACGGCCGAACCGCAAAAGGCAGCGGAGGAAGACGTTCAAAAGCACGGGGAAAGTTCCGCTGATTGGCCAAGCAATACCGGAAGCGAAGGGGATTATGACAGCCCGATGGGAGAAACCGAAAGCCATGATACCGGAAAAGGAGAAGAGGGAACGGTTACTCCCCATCGCCAACAAGAGGGATCGGCAGGCATCTTGAAATCCGAACCGGAGGAACCTTGCCCGGAAAAACCGGAAACGGTCCACGTTAAGAGAGAAAATCAGGTTGGAAATGATAATAATGAAGTTTATACATCAACAAGGCGGGAACATAATAAGAATATGAAGGAGATCAATGCCCGGCCCATTCCTTATAACGTCATCATGCTGAACGCGGACAAAAAAAAGCTGGCGGAAAAGGTTAAAGGAGCAAGGGCCGCCTGCGAACGTCCGCCGGCAAGTGTCCGTTCCGACAACAAAGCGGCGGTTGTTTCCCGGCAACCATACCGGGAGGAAACCGGCGCCGGAGCGAAGGAAAGATGCATTCCGCAGAACCGGAAACAGGAAACATCAGACGTAAACGGACAGTTAAAAACGGTGAGGACGCACGGTTCCGCTCCGGCATCGGGCGCAGAATGCGGATACGTTTTTCCTTCCGTTGACCTTCTTCAACCGCCTGTAGTGGCGGAAAGGAATACGAAATGGATGGAAGAACAAAAGCGCATTTTGAATGAAACGTTAAAAAATTTCCATGTCCGCGCGCGGGTGGTCCATATGACCCAGGGGCCGTCCGTCACCCGGTTTGAGATTTACCCCGAACCGGGAGTAAAGGTCAGCAAAATCACCAGTTTAACCGACGATATTAAGCTGAGCCTGGCGGCGAAGGACATACGGATGGAAGCGCCGATTCCCGGGAAGCATACGATTGGGATTGAAGTTCCGAACCAATCGAGACGTCCGGTATTGCTCCGGGAAATTATTGAAACGCCTGCATTTCGGGAACATCCGTCTCCTTTGACGGCAGCTCTTGGATTGGACATTTCCGGGAACCCGGTTGTTACGGATTTGACAAAGATGCCTCACGGGCTAATTGCCGGAGCGACCGGATCCGGGAAAAGTGTTTGCATTAACTCCGTTTTAATCAGCATTCTGTATAAAGCGAATCCTGATGAAGTGAAATTGCTGTTAATCGACCCGAAAATGGTGGAGCTCGCTCCTTACAACGAAATACCCCATCTGCTCAGCCCGGTGATTACCGATGTAAAAGCGGCCACTGCCGCACTAAAATGGACGGTTTCAGAGATGGAGCGCCGCTACCAATTGTTTGCGCAAACGGGAGTAAGAAATATTACCCGCTTCAACGCGTTCATGACTAAGGAAGGACGCTTTTCTGAAAAGCTTCCTTATATCGTGGTCGTGATCGACGAGTTGGCGGATTTGATGATGATGTCTCCGGCAGATGTGGAGGAGGCTATTTGCCGGGTAGCCCAAAAGGCCCGGGCCTGCGGGATTCATTTAATCATTGCCACCCAGAGGCCGTCTGTTGACGTCATCACCGGTCTTATCAAGGCGAATGTGCCGACGAGAATCGCTTTTTCCGTCTCTTCGCAAGCCGATTCCAGGACGATCATCGACATGAGCGGAGCGGAACGGCTGCTCGGAAAAGGAGACATGCTGTTTTTGGAAAACGGCGCTCCCAAACCGGTCCGTCTGCAAGGAACGTTTGTATCCGATGAGGAAATTGACGCCGTGGTGGCTCATGTCAGGAGTCAACAGTCTCCGCAATACTTATTTGAACAGGAAGAGCTTTTACAAAAAGCCGTTCTTCACGAGGAAGAAGACGAATTGTTTTATGATGCTTGCGAATTTGTTGTCCAAAGCGGCACAGCATCCACATCCAGTCTGCAGCGCCGTTTTAAGATCGGCTATAACCGGGCAGCGAGACTGATGGATATGATGGAAGCGAGGGGATTTATTTCCGAACCGAATGGAAGCAAACCCCGGGATGTACTGATTACCGAGTCGGATTTAGAAACAATAAAAAAGGCTGATGAAGAATTCAGCCTGTAAATGCCGGTGTATGGCGGAAACATGTCCATGTGCCGTCTGCCGGCATAGTTTTTCTGCATGTTTATATGTTATAATCAGAAAATGTGGGAATAAATTTTTGTTCGGTAAAGAAGGCATTCGTCCATTGCCGGTTTTATGAACGAAATGAGCAAAAACAGTTAAATCTCATATACTGTGTTACAGATAGATGATGGTTGGAGGTTCTTCTATGACGATTTACCATTTTGTGGGCATAAAAGGGACGGGGATGAGCGCGCTTGCACAAGTTCTCCATGATATGGGTTTGACCGTTCAAGGTTCGGATGTGGAGAAGTACTTTTTTACGCAGGCGGCTCTTGAAAAAGCCGGTATCAAAATTTTGCCCTTTCAAAAGGAAAATATTAAAGAAGGAATGACAGTCATTGCCGGAAACGCTTTTCCGGACACGCACGAAGAAATCGAAGAAGCAAAAAGGTTGAACATTCCGGTAATCAGATATCACAGTTTCTTGGGCAAGTTTATGCAAAAATTTACAAGTATTGCGGTTACCGGCGCTCATGGAAAGACATCGACGACCGGGCTGCTTTCACATGTTTTGGAGGGCGCGAAACCGACGGCCTATCTGATAGGGGACGGTACGGGAAAAGGAGTGGAAGAAGCCGAATATTTTGTTTTTGAAGCGTGTGAGTACAGACGGCATTTTTTATCCTATTTTCCTGATTATGCGATTATGACGAACATCGATTTTGACCATCCTGATTATTTTGCAAATATAGAAGATGTTTTTTCCGCATTTCAGGAGATGGCTGTTCAGGTAAAAAAGGGAATTTTTGCTTACGGTGACGACGAATATTTGCAGAGAATCCAAGCCAAAGTACCGGTCGTTTTTTACGGCTTTGGCGAGGAAAATGATTTTCAGGCCAGAAATGTGGAAAAAACAACGGAAGGAACAACATTCGATGTTTTTGTAAGAAACACTTTTTATGATTCATTCCATATTCCTTTGTTCGGCAAACATAATGTTTTAAATGCACTGGCGGTTATTGCCATTTGTCATTACGAAGGAATAAAAACAGAGATTATTAAGGAACGTTTGGCCAGTTTTGCCGGGGTGAAAAGACGTTTTACGGAAAAACATATCGGTTCGCAAATTTTGATAGACGATTATGCCCACCATCCGACGGAAATCAGGGCGACCATTGACGCTGCCCGCCAGAAATTTCCGGACAGGAAAATCGTTGCCGTGTTTCAGCCCCATACTTATACGAGAACACAAGCTTTTCTCGAGGAGTTTGCCGAAAGTTTGCGTTTGGCTGACAAGGTGTATTTATGTGAAATATTTGGCTCGGCCAGGGAAAACCACGGAAAATTATCGATTGAAGATTTGCAAAAACAAATTCCGGGGTCCAAAATTCTTACTGAAGAAGGAACTTATGTCTTGAAGGAAAATGAGGGGGCTGTCATTATTTTCATGGGCGCCGGTGATATTCAAAAATATCAGCAGGCGTATGAAAAATATTTAATCGAAACCGTTTAGTCATTATCGTATGACGCGGCGCCGGAAGCGTGAAGGCGCAGAAAGAATGCGGCTTCGCAAAAATCGGTTTTGCGGTACGGCGAATTTTTCCGGACGGAACACGCAGGCGCAATGGCAAACTTGATGTTTTACAGAGGGGAAGTCGAAAGGTCAGGAGGGCTGACATTCCGGCTCCCCTTTTTTCTTGGAATTCCCCTTTTGCAGACATAAATGCCGTTTTTTTACGGATTAAACTTAAACGGAGAAAATTTGCGGTTGCCGGGATATACACCGGATTTTGCTTTCGCAAATCCAGTTTTTGTGGATGCTGCGGCATGTATTGTTCCGCATTTTGGAAAAAAGCCGCCTTTTTGCTCCCGCATTCCCGGAAGGGGCAAGCCCGTTTCGTTTTTTTTTGCGTTATTTGACAGCATTTCGGACGGATTCTCTTAATCGGTTTTTTTTTGACGAGAAACTTGTTATTTTATTCTAAAATTACCGCTCTTTATGTTAAGATTTTTAATAAAGAAGCCCGTACTTTGGCAATAGTATAGGATGGAGGACCGGCATCCGGAATTTTGCGGCGGACGCCGAGGGAGGTGTGAACTTTATATGGAAATAATATTGTATATAAGCGCCGGTGTTGCCGCCATTGCTTTTGTTATCCTCGTTATTTATTTCGTAAGAACGTTAAATATATTGCGTGAAACTTTAAAAAATGTGTCCCAAACGATGGAAAAAATCGAACAGCACATCGAAGAGTTGTCCGGGGAAACAAAGCAATTATTACATAAGACAAATAAATTGGCTGATGATCTTCAAGACAAATCGGCACGATTAAATACAGCCGTTGACGCAATCAGCGACATCGGAGAATCTGTGCAAAAATTAAATCAAACGATTCAAAAAATTACCCGTTCTGTCACTCAACAAATCGAAGCGAATCAAGAAAAGGTGTCACAAATTGTTCAATGGAGTCAAGTGATTTTGCAGTTAAAGGACAAATGGCAGGAAAGAAAGATGGCCAAGAAAAAGTTGGAGCTCGGGGGCAAGCAGCTTCGAGAAGGGGCTGACAATTAATTCTTTACGGGGAGGTAAAAAGGATGTCGAAACATTTGGACAGGGAGTTTGAACAAGAAAAAGGAATCAACACAAAAGATTTTTTAATTGGCGCATTGGTCGGCGGAATCGTCGGAGCGTTGACCGCACTGTTTTTGGCTCCGAAATCCGGAAAGGAAATGCGCGGCGACCTGAATCTTCAAGCCCGGGCCATTAAGGAAAAATCTAGCCAGTTGGCTGAAACCGCGAAAATGAAAAGCGTCGAACTGGTCGAAGCGGCAAAAGAGAAGTCCGTTACAATCGGACAAGCGATTTCCAAGCAATCAAGCCAGGTAGTAAACAAGATGAAAGGCATGAAAGATGAAAAAGAATCCAGCGAATCAGCCGACGAGGAACCAAGGGAATACATCCCCTTAAATGAAGACATTCAACGGAAGCTTGAAGAAACGAAAAAGGCTTTTGATGAAACAGAATCGATGATGAACCGGGAAGAAAATAAATCTTAACAAGGTCCGGAATAAACGGCCGGGCAATAAATCTGTCTACAGCTTCGGGTACTTTGGCAAACCGGATTTTCATCATGTTGCTTGAAAAATTTTTTTCGTTGTGCAACAATGTGTGAAAGTGTTGAACCCTGCTATTTTGCACCAAGCGTGAGTCTGGCTGCTCTTTATCAATGGCAAGGATGAAAACGGGAAAATTTACTGAGAGATCTGTTTATAGGAAGGCGGAAAAAGCTGGCCTGTTTTCGGGGTCGGCTTTTCTTCCATCCAAAGCTTAAATTGTAAGAATATTTTAAATGATTTAACCTATTGCTTTTTTTACAACGTTTAGGTAAGGTTTAGATTATTAATTGAAATAGTGACAAATCTCCTCTCATAGAATATAATAAAAATACTTTAACGCTTAAAAGCGTTTAATCATTAAAGTGAAAATACGTGACATTTTTTTTTAATTTTTATATAATAACCCTAATTATAAAAGGCGAACCATTCACAGACATATAAGAAATGAAAGTCCCGGCAGCGGGAATTTTTCATTCGAGACAAGGGGTTTTCTTGTCTGTTAGAAAAAGAACAAGAAAAAGGTGGGAGGAACATGAGTAAAGAACTTGAAGAGCTAAGAGCCCGGGTCGATGAATTGAACATGCAAATATTAAATTTGATCAATGAAAGAGGAAGGCTTGTTAAGGAAATCGGCCGCATTAAAGGGCAGCAGGGAGTCAATCGCTATGACCCGGTCCGGGAACGGAAAATGCTCGATAAAATCTTGGAGAACAATGACGGACCGTTTGAAAAATCAACTTTGCAGCATTTGTTTAAAGAAATTTTCAAAGCCAGCTTGGAATTGCAAGAGGATGATCACCGGAAAGCATTGCTTGTTTCGCGTAAGAAACATCCGGACGATACCGTAATTGATATAAAGGGAACAAAAATCGGAAACGGAGAACCCCAGTTTATTTTTGGTCCCTGTGCCGTGGAATCGTACGAACAAGTGGCTGCGGTGGCAGAGGCTGTCAAAGCGAAAGGGTTGACTTTGCTTCGGGGCGGAGCATATAAGCCGAGAACATCTCCATATGACTTCCAAGGCCTTGGTCTCGAAGGTTTGAAAATTTTAAAACGGATTTCCGAAGAGTACGGGTTGGCCGTTATCAGCGAAATTGTCAGTCCGGCCGATGTGGAAATGGCTACCGAATATATTGATGTGATTCAAATCGGGGCCAGAAACATGCACAACTTTGAATTGCTCAAGGCCGTCGGTCAAGTGGATAAGCCTGTCCTGCTTAAAAGAGGGCTGGCCGCGACGATTGAAGAATTTATTAATGCCGCCGAATACATCATGTCCCAAGGAAACGGAAAAATTATTCTGTGCGAACGCGGCATCCGTACGTACGAACGGGCGACGAGAAACACGTTGGACATTACGGCCGTTCCGATTCTCAAACAGGAAACGCACTTGCCCGTTCTCGTCGACGTTACTCATTCAACGGGAAGAAGAGACCTCCTTCTTCCGGCGGCAAAAGCGGCTCTTGCCATCGGCGCCGATGGGATTATGGCCGAAGTTCATCCGGATCCGGCAGTTGCCCTTTCCGATTCACAGCAACAAATGGACCTTGAACAATTTGACAAATTCATGGAAGGCCTCAGGGAAACGCCGTTTGTTAAAATATAAACTTCAACCTTCTGCTTGCGGGCAGAAGGTTTTTTTGCGATCGTCCGGCGGGCGGCAGAAAAAGGTTTAAGTCTTTTGTTTCCTGCAAATATTTATAATAGCAAGTCTAATCTTTGAGCGCCGATGGAAAGCCGGCTAAAAATTTCGCCGCCTGTTTTTGGAACGGCATCGGCGTTCATGGTTTTGCACGGTTTGACCGCGTTATATTTATTGCAGAACGGTGCGCTGTCAAGTTATATTAAAGACAAAAGTTCCCTCTTTGTTTTCGCGGAAATTTCCCGCAGATCGCCTTTGTTTCTTGTTTGGCATTTGTTTTTAACTTCACTATAATGTTTTAGTAGGAATAAAGTACGATAGTAAAGGAGCAGATTATATGAACAATGTAACAATATACGATGTGGCTCGTGAAGCCAATGTTTCCATGGCAACGGTTTCCCGTGTCGTAAACGGAAACCCGAATGTGAAACCGTCCACAAGGAAAAAAGTGCAAGAGGTTATTGAAAGGTTGGGATACCGTCCGAATGCCGTTGCCCGGGGCTTGGCCAGCAAGAAAACGACAACGGTCGGCGTGATTATCCCTGATATTTCCAGTACCATTTATGCAGAATTGGCCCGGGGAATCGAAGACATTGCCACGATGTATAAATACAATATTATCTTGAGCAATTCCGACCAAAATAAAGATAAAGAGTTTCATCTTTTGAACACTATGCTTGCAAAACAAGTGGACGGCATCGTTTTTATGAGCGGAAATATAACCAAAGAACATGTTGCCGAATTTGAAAAATCTCCCGTGCCGATTGTTCTTGCCGGCTCGATTGCGGATTCGGAAAAGATTCCGTCTGTCAATATTGACAATGAAAAGGCCACTTATGATGCTGTATCCTTGTTTATTGAAAAAGGGCATACCAAAATCGCCATGGTTGTCGGTCCGCTCCATGAACCGATCAACAAGGAGAAAAGGCTGAAAGGCTACAAAAAAGCATTGGAGGAAGCAGGCCTGGAGTTTAAGGAAGAGTATGTGGTTGAAGGCGATTATACTTATGAGTCCGGATTGGAAGCCGTAGAAAAACTTCTTGAGCTGGAAGACAGACCGACTGCCGTATATGTGGGTTCTGACGAAATGGCCGTCGGAGTCATTCAAGGCGCCAAGGATCACGGATTCCATATTCCGGATGATTTTGAAGTTATTTCGTCCGATAATACAAAGCTTGCCATGATGATACGACCTCAGCTGACGACTGTCGTTCAGCCTTTGTATGATATTGGAGCCGTTGCCATGCGTCTGTTAACAAAATTGATGAACAAGGAAGAAGTGTCCGATTTGCAAGTGATTCTTCCCCACAGGCTTGAAATGCGCAACTCGACAAGAGGTTTGCAAGAAACCGGAAAATAATATATTTTTTACAGGGTCTCCCGGCTGAAAAATCGCGGTGCAACCGCCGATATAAAAAATAGCTAATGAGCGGGCCGCAGCCGTTTTACGCTCAGGTGCAATCATGCGGCTTTCAGACAATGGATACAAGCTGGGAGGACCTATGAAAAAATTTGATGCATTGACACCGCTTGGCCTGCTTGCCGGTGTCGTTCTTGTTTGTTATGGAATCATTGTAAACGGCGGAATAGACAATTTTTTGACCTTTATTGATATTGCTTCCATTATTATTGTATTGGGCGGCGTTACCGCAGCCCTTTTGGTCAGCTTTCCGTTGAAAGACATCAGACATTTGTTCACCGTTTCCAAGCAGGCTTTTATTACGGAAAAATATGACAGAAATGAATTGATCGGCACGTTTGTTCAACTCTCAATGAAAGCGAGAAGAGAAGGAATTTTGTCCTTGGAAGAGGAATTGGAAAATTTGGACGACCCTTTTCTCCGCCGCGGCCTGTTGCTCGTCATTGACGGTATCGAGCCGGACGTTATTTCAGATATTATGCAGGCAGAGATTTCCGCCATGGAAGAACGCCACCGCAAGGGAAGACATTTGTTGGAGCGTGCCGGCGAGTATTCTCCTGCCTGGGGGATGACCGGTACGTTAATCGGTCTTGTTCTGATGCTTAACAATATAGATAAACCCGAACAGCTCGGACCGAGCATGGCGGTGGCCATTTTGACAACGTTGTACGGTGTGGTGCTGGCCAATCTCGTTTTCATTCCCCTTTCTGTGAAATTGGCCCGCAAAACGGATGAAGAAGTTTTTTTAAAACAACTTATGATCGAAGGGATTATCGGGGTACAGTCGGGAGAAAATCCGCGGCTTTTGGAAGAAAAATTGAGCGCCTTCCTTTCTGAAAAGGAACGTTCGGCAAGAACCGCAGCAAAGGGGGCTGCGGAACATGAGGTATAAGAGGTATAAAAGGAAAAAGGCCGAGTCTCATAAAAGTTCCGCCTCTCGCTGGATGGTCACTTTTACTGATTTAACTATGCTCATCCTCGTATTTTTTGTGTTGATGTTTGCCATGTCGCAAATCGATTTGGTGAAATTTAAAGCAATTGCCGAATCTTATGCCAACAGGCAAATTTTGGATTTTTATCCATCACTTGTGCCGGGGGATAAAGAAGGCTCAGGGGATGAAGTGCTGCCCGATGAGGGCGTAATAATGAGTTTGGAGGATCTGGTTGAATATATTAGAAAATATCTGGAAACTAAAGGGTTGGAAGATTTGATTATAGCGAACCGGACAGAACGGGGTGTGGTCATCGTCCTACAGGAACAGGTGCTTTTTGAAACAGGGGAGGCCGAAATAAAAGAAGAGGCCACTGATTTCTTGGATAGTGTCGGCCAGGCGTTACAGAATCTTCCCAATATGGTCAAAGTAGAAGGCCACACCGATGATCGGCCGATCAGCACTTACCGGTACCCTTCAAACTGGGAGCTTTCCACGGCTCGTGCAAGCAGTGTGATCCGCTATTTGACGGAAAAGCACGGTTTGGACAGCAAACGGTTTATTGCCGTGGGATATGGGGAAACCCGTCCGGTAGCGCCCAATACGTCGCCGGAAAACTGGCAGAAAAACCGGCGTGTGGAAATTGTCATCATGGACCCCGCCTTTACCGATGAAGAAATATTGGATTCATAAAGGATGCGGGGAGTTATTGAGGGGGATCGGGCGCAAAGAGGGCGAAATGAGCCGGCGGATTCGTTGTTGTTCCTATTTTGCCGAAAAACGTTGCTTGCATTGCCGCCCCTCATTTTATGCAAAAGAAAAAAGCTGCTTTCCGCAGCTTTTTTTGATTCAGGTTTGCCGTGTTTTTTCTCCGGCCGTTTTTCTAATCGGATGCAACGCTTTTTCCATAGTTTTTTTGTTTTTTTCGGTAATTTCTTTTTTCCGCGGAACGGGGGGATACAAATTTTCAGGGTCGTCCCATTGAAAAGGCAAGGAAACTTCGGCCTCTTTTTGCCATTTTTCAAGCCACGATAAAGGCAAATGTTCTAAATGATTTGAATATTCCGTCATTTCTAACCATACGAGCGCCCATGCTCTCGGAACGACGCGCCATATATCATAACCGCCGCCTCCGACGGCTATCCATCTGCCTCCGCAATATTGATGGGCGATTTGATGGGCGATTTTCGGAATCTCTCTGTAAAGCTTGATTGTGCCCGACAAATGGGTAAGAGGGTCGTAATAATGGGCATCCGCGCCGTTCTGGGTTAATATGACATCCGGTTTGAACCAGGCGGCAATTTCTTCAAACGCCGTTTTGTACACTTCCAGGAACGATTCATCTTCCGTAAATGCATCGACGGGGACGTTGAAGGAATATCCGTATCCTTTTCCAAATCCTCTTTCATTGATATTGCCCGTGCCCGGAAAAAGATATCTTCCGGTCTCATGGATGGAAAGGGTGCAAACATCCGGATCGTCATAAAACGCCCATTGGACCCCGTCGCCGTGATGGGCATCGGTGTCGACATACATAACACGGGCGCCGTATTTTTCCTGTAAATATTTGATTGCGACGGAGCAATCATTATAGATGCAAAATCCGGAAGCTTTTCCTTTGAAGCCGTGATGCAGTCCGCCCCCCAAGTGGAGGGCATGGTCGGCTTTTCCCGTCATTACGCAGTCGGCTGCGGTTAAAGTGCCGCCCACCAAGAGCGCGGCGGCCTCATGCATTCCGGGAAAAGCGGGCGTATCCTCTGTACCGAGCCCGTAATGTTCGGCCAATTCCTGCCGCAATTCACCCCGTCCGGCCTTTTTGACAGCGTCTATGTATTCGGGAAGATGGACGAGCTTCAGCTCTTCATCGCTTGCCATTCTTGGTTCCACAATGTCTTCCGGCTGAAGGGCGTTCATTTCTTTCAGCAAATCGACAGTTAATCTCAGCCGTAACGGGTTAAAAGGATGCTCTTCATGGAATTTGTATTTTAACTGGTTTTCAGAAAAAACAAATATTGCTTCTTTTTTCATGATAAGCTCCCCGAAAAATGCGGCCACTGTACTTCATGGCCGTTCTTTTTTAAATCGGCGATGATTTTGCCGGGATTTATCGTTTGCACCCGGATGACCATGATTTTATAGTTCTCATCTTTCTTGTCCGGATGGACGAGGATGCTCAAAATGTTGACATGATGTTTTTCAATGCACGAGACGACTTCGCTGATTTTGCCCTGTACGTTGGGAACTTTTATTTCAATTCGTGAACTTGGCCAATGGACTCCCGTCAATTGGACCAAGGTATGAAAAATGTCTGTTTCCGTGATGATGCCCACCAATTTTTCGCCGCTGACAATGGGCAGACAGCCGATCTTTTTTTCGTAAAAAATAGCGGCCACTTCTTCGACAAAATCGAGCGGGTGTCCCGTAATCAAATCCGTTTTCATAATGGAAGATAGAGGTTTGTCCAAGATGTTGTCCTTTTCATCGTGAAGAAGGCTTGAAGGGCCCGCCTCTTTCAAATCCCTGTCCGTGACAAGGCCGATGAGACGGCGTTTTTCGTCTGTAATGGGAATATGTCTGATGTTGTTTTCGTTCATGACGCGGATGGCGTCTCTCAGTGAATGGTCTTTTGAGAGAGAAATCACGTCCCTCTTCATGATTTCTTCAACAATCATGTTTTTCCCTCCCGAATTGGGGATTTTGTTCTAAAATGTCAGCACAATTGCCTGTTTTTGAAACGGAGGCGATCAAACTTTTGAACGGATTCGTCTGTAACTCTTTTCCCGATTCTGGCCATCAAACAGTTGGCCGGATGGGAACAGATTTCCGGGTCATCTGTCGCATATCTTTTTAAACCGCCGGAATTCATGAGTTTTTCCAGCATCCCCCGGTATTCCCAGACGGTTAAGCCCGTGCCTTTCAAGTCCCAATGCCAATAATATTCCGTAGTGATGATGATATAATCTTCCATGGCATCGTCCATAAGGGAAACATGGAGAAGCGTTTTTCCCACGGATAATCCTCTGAATTTAGGAATGACTTCAATGGCTCCAAGCTCGATTAAATTTTCCATGTTTCCCTCGGACCAGCGTTCGAGGGGATCCGGGTAGTGGAACGTGATGTAGCCGACGATTACATCGCCGTCCCTGGCGATGATAATCCGCCCTTCCGGAAAGCCTGCTATTTTCATAAGGGCTTTATGCTGCTGTTTTGGAGTGCGGAAGGAAGTCAAATCTTCATGAAATTTCAATTGCGCCAGTTTTTCCGGCGATACCGGCCCTTCAATCACCAGTTTTCCGTGAGGGGTATTCAATTCTTTTGCATAATATGTTTTGATGTGTTTCACGCCGCCCACCGCCTGTATATTTATTCACATGCAAGAGTATATTTATTCACATGCAAGAGAGGTTTAGGTTTATAACGGAAAAGAACTTCGTCAATGTTAGACATTTTTCTTATTTTACATTGTAACGCAAAAATGATGAAAAAAGAAGAAAATTTTTATAAAAATTGTGAAAATAAAGAAAATTAACTCTTTAAATCCGGTACGCAAAATTTCGTTGCGTCCGGCTTCATGAATAGGTATTGTTTTAATTTGTTTGGAAGCATATGCTGATTGCTTCAAATTATGAATGCAATTTCCGTGAAATTTTTTAAAGAAAAAAAGCCGTCTGCGGAATTCATTCCCCTTTTCAAGCAGACGGCTCTATGATGAGTGGATTGGGCGGGACAATCGTCCTTAATTTTCTCCGTGTTCGCTGTTTTCAACCGCTTTGTTTTTGCCGGGACGATTTTCAACCGGCTTTTCTGTCCGGCCGGGGGAAATCATGTCCGGAATGTCCCCTTTTACCGGTGTGTCGAGAGGAAACGCTGGCGATCCGGGAACGGGTGCGTTTCCAATCATGACCATGTTGGAAGGGGGGGATTCATTTCCGGCGATATCCACTGCGGTGACAAAATAGATGCCGTGGCTTCCGGTAAAAGAAAGCTCTTGGCCGGCCGGAATTGATTTTTCTTTAAGACCGTTTCTGTACACTCTGTAACCGATAATATCTTTCTCAGAATGAGCCTTCCATGTTATTTTCGCACCGGACGATTCGATTTGCGGAGGAGCTGGAATTTTTCCGTTTTCCGCAATTTTGTCATCAGGCAGGAGTACATGTTCCCACCGTTCTTTTTTCGGTATCAGCTCGCTGAGATCGGCATCTTCAATGCCGAGAACATTCTTCACGAAATCAGGATTCAGGATTACGCCCGTTTTGGCAAAGTCGTCCGGAGTCGAATCCATGGCCATATATTTCTTTCCGTCAATTTCCACATATTTTCCTTCAATAAGATTGTCATCCTCTTTTGTCGGCACATAGGTGGCTTTGAATAAATCTGTTTCCACGAGACCCGCCTTTGTGCAAGTTTCGGAAGGCAACAACCCTGAAACGACACAGTACGAACGCCTGACGATTCCACCGGGCATTTTGAAAGTCGCTGCCGGGGCAATCAGTTCCGGGTTTGCCTCATATGCGGCATTCATGAGATCGGCCCACAGATAAATGTTCCTGACCCCGTAGGATAGTCCTTTGTAGCTTCGTTGCAGCGGCTTATTGTTGTCGTAGCCGTTCCAGACGCCAAAAGTGACGTTGGGGTTTGAGGCCACAAACCATGAATCGCGGTAATTCTGGCTCGTTCCAGTTTTGCCTGCCCAATCGGCTTTGAATTTTAACCGGCTGTTTAGAGATTGGGCGGTACCGTGGTTGATGACATCGCGCATGATGTCAATAATCAAGTAAGAGGTTTGCGGGCTGAATACTTCGACCGGTTCGCCCTTGTGCTGGTAAACCACTTTTCCGTTTTTATCGACAATTTTTTCAATCATGTAGGCATCGACAAATACGCCTCCATTGGCAAAGGTGGCAAAGGCATTCGTATTTTCTTCCACGGTTACCCCGTAATACAATCCGCCGATCGCCGCCGAGCGGTTGACAAAATCTTGTTCATGCAAAGAAGTGAAGCCCATTTTGACGAGGTATTCCGCCGGACGTTTGTCCAAAATATCGACATAAGCTTTCACGGCAGGAATGTTGTAAGATTTTGTTATCGCATGCCGGACGGAGACAAGCCCGCTGTAAGTGCGTCCGTAGTTTTGCGGCCACGGCTCGTCTTTTGTCGGATCCAATTTCAACGGAATGTCCGGCAGTACGGAGCCGGGCTGGAGAACCCCCATTTCCATGGCGGGAGCGTAAACAAGAAGCGGTTTCATCGTTGATCCGTTTGAGCGCTTGGCGCTGAACGCGTGGTTCGTTTGCGAAATATGAAAGTTGCGGCCCCCGACAAAACTGATGATTCTTCCCGTTTTGTTTTCAATGAGAACGGCGCCGACTTCCACCGGTTTTTTAACGATTCGTTTTTCGCCGGTGTCGGGATCGATTTCTTCGTGATCAATGGGATCGCCGTATAAAGTAAATTGATCCTTTGCCCTTTGCATGGCATCATAGATTGCTTTATCAATCGTGGTATGAATTTCATAACCGTTTTGGCGCAAATCTTTTTCGGCAAGATATTTATATTCCTTGTAAAGTTCCTCGTTGTTCTTCAAGTCTTCCAAAGTATAGCCGTCTTTTTCGGCCAGTACCCGGGTCATGGCTTCAATCGCCCTTTTTTCAATTTCCATTGTTAAGAACGGATATTGTTGAACGGTTGTTTTTCCGGGTGGGATAAAATCTTTTGTAATGTCATAGGCCAGTGCTTCTTTATATTGTTCTTCAGTAATCTTGCCGGTATCCAGCATTCTTTTTAGAACCGTTTTCATCCGGTTCAGGCCGGGTTCCAGGTTTTCTTTCAATGTTCCCTGGTTGGTAAAAGGCGTGTATCGGAACGGACTTTGCGGAAGTCCGGCAATGAAAGCGGCCTGGGGAAGATTTAATTCTTTGGCGCTTACCCCGAAAATCCCTTTTGCCGCTGATTGAACCCCGGCGATGTTCCTTCCCGAAGAATTGCGGCCAAATGTGGCGACATTCAAATAGGCTTCGAGAATTTCATCTTTCTCAAAAAATTTTTCCAATCTGAGGGCAAGCAAAATTTCTTTTGCTTTTCGTTCAAAGGACACTTCACTTGACAATATCTGATTTTTTACCAATTGCTGGGTCAACGTGCTTCCGCCCGTCTGCGTTTCCGCGTTGGTTATTTCTTGAAAAAGAGCACGGAGGATGGCTTTTGGAACTACACCGTTATGGTCGTAAAAATTTTCGTCCTCTACGGCAATGACTGCGTCGATGAGATATTGGGAAACATCTTCAAGTTTGACTTCTTCCCGTTCCAAATCTGATCGCAGTTTGCCGAGATAGACGTTATTTGCGAAATAGAGGGTCGATATTTCCTCATAATTGTAGATATCCTTTTTCATGCTCTCGTAGGAACGGAGCGGTTCGTCTTTTACGAGGGAAACAAAGTATCCGGCGCCCATTCCGAAAGCCAGACCGGTTCCGAGAAAAAGCACGATGAAAAATAACAGGGCCAGATTCCATGCGACCCCGTAAATTATCCGGGCTCTCTTTTTTGTTTTTCCGCTTGTCAGGAAGCGGATGGCCATTTCTTTTATATCTTTCCAATTCGGTTTCGTTTTCAATTTTAATCAGTCCCCCTAAAATCCAAGCATATTATAGCATAAAGACATATGGAGTTTGACACGCATTTTTATATTTCTATAATTACCGTGCGGAAAAGCCCCGTCTTTTGACTTTTTAACATTTTTCCGAAGAAAGTCTCCCATTATGAAGGAATGTGCAAGACGAGAGTCTGGGGCCTGATGAGAAAGGAGAGAAGAATTTCGGCCGGGGGCAGACACACGTTCCGCACCGGTAGAAGGTTTCTGTACACATCCGGGCATCAGGAGACATAGAGAAAAATAAGCGAAAAGCAAGACTCGGAAATTCCTGAGCCCGGTTTGCCGGTGCGGGAGTTGTCCGAAACAACGCTCAGGGAGACGAAAGGATACTTTCGTAGCGGTGCCAAGATATGCCCCCATCAAACGAAGTTAAGCGAAAGCAGTTTACTTTTATCTTCATTCTTTTTTCTTTTTATATGTCTTTATATTGGAAAAAAGATTGCAGGACGCCGTTTGGCTCGCACAAACGGGAACATTTTTTTGGCTTTGGTGAAAAAATATTGACAGACTGCTGAGAGGTGTGATAAAAAAGTTTATTAAGTGAATCATAATAAGCTATGACGGGAACAAGTAGTCCTTTTATCCCTGTTTGCAGAGAACTGACGGTTGGTGCAAGTCAGTACAAATAAAAGGATGAATTACCTCCCCGAGCTTTTGCTGTGAACGGCTGCGGCGGGCCCATTAGCAGCAAACGGCAATGACCGTTATCCGAACAAGCGGAGGACATACAGATCTCTTTTTTGGTCCTCAAGTAGGGTGGTACCGCGATTGTCTAGTCGTCCCTTCGGATTTGCCGGAGGGACTTTTTGTTTTAGGTAAAACAAATGTTTTCATCAAGGAGAAAGACTCCGCTTGACAGCGGTTTGGCTCCGGCGTTTTCGGCGGAAAGTTTTTGCAGCCATCGAACAGGAAGAGCTGTTTTTTAAGAAAAGCAACAGACAAAAGGAGGAGCAGGAATGAACATATTAGAGGAACTGGCATGGAGAGGCATCATCTACCAGCAGACAGATGAAGAAGGTTTAAAAGAATTGTTGTCCAAGGAAAAAATCACGCTCTATTGCGGCGTCGACCCGACTGCGGACAGTTTGCACATCGGACACTTGTTGCCATATTTGACGCTGCGTCGCTTTCAAATAGCGGGGCACCGCCCGATTATTCTCGTCGGCGGAGCAACCGGCATGATCGGCGACCCGAGCGGAAAGCGGGAAGAAAGGAAACTGCAATCAATAGAAACCGTTAAAAAGAACGCGGACGCCATTAAAAAGCAGTTGGAAAAAATTTTTGAATTTGACGGGGAAAACGGGGCCATCATGGTGAATAACTATGATTGGACCTCCTCGATGAATGTCATCACCTTTCTGCGGGATTACGGCAAACATATCGGGGTCAATTATATGCTGGCCAAAGACACGATTGCCAGCCGACTTGAGACGGGCATTTCGTATACGGAATTTTCTTATACGCTATTGCAGGCGATGGATTTCTACCATTTGTACAAAAATTACAACTGCAGAATGCAAATCGGCGGAAGCGACCAATGGGGGAATATTACGACCGGTTTGGAATTAATCCGGAAAATGGAACCGGAAGGAGCAAAAGTGTTCGGTTTGACCATTCCTCTTGTCACAAAGGCGGACGGCACGAAGTTCGGCAAAACGGAGAGCGGGGCCGTTTGGCTCGATCCCGAGAAAACGACGCCATATGAGTTTTATCAGTTCTGGATCAATACGGCCGATGCGGATGTAATCAAGTATTTGAAATACTTTACGTTCCTTTCCAAAGAGGAAATCGAGGAACTGGAAGTTTCCGTGAAGGAAGAGCCCCACTTGCGCAAAGCGCAGAAGGCCCTCGCCGAAGAGATGACGCGGATGATTCACGGCGAAGAGGCCCTCGAGCAAGCAATCAAAATATCCGAGGCTTTGTTCAGCGGAAATGTGAAAGAACTGACTGCCTCGGAAATCGAACAAGGATTCAAAGATGTTCCTTCCTATGAATATACGGATGGGGGAGAAATCGGAATTATCGACTTGCTTGTGAAAGCCGGCATCGCTCCTTCCAAGCGGCAGGCACGGGAAGATGTGAAAAACGGAGCGATTTATATAAACGGCGAGCGGAACACGGACATCGATTATGTTATGACGAACGCAGACCGCATTGAAGGGAAATTTACGGTCATCCGCCGCGGAAAGAAAAAGTATTTCCTTATAAAATACGTATAAAAGAACAAGAAGGATGCCATTTTCCGAATGGCATCCTTCTTTCGTCAGCGCTATGTCCCCGGTTTTGCGCGGAACGGGCCGGCCGTTCTTGCCGTAAAAGATTTTTTTGTCCTTCACGATGAATGTGTTACGGGAGACTCCGCTTCGGTTGCAATGGAATGGTGGGGAAATTGAAAATTATGTTTGACAAATTTGTGACAAATCAATTTTAACTAGTGATATTCTTCTAAAGAATAGTAAAATGTGTTACGATATTACAGAAAAATAACACGATTTAGATTTTTTCGTAACATTCAAAAAATTAAGGGGCGTCATTTTATGGATTTAAATACATGGGTAAAGGCCTGGAAAAACAGCCGGAAAGAAGAAAACTTGGCGGAAAGCCGCAAATTTTGGGATTTAAGAGCTGACGAATTTAACGACATTACTTTACGGGATGAAATTACGAAAGAGAGCATGGACTGCATTAATTTTTTGCTTTCCAAAGGAGCGCTGGGCGAAAAAGATAAAGTGCTGGATATAGGCTGCGGGGCGGGAAAATATTCCCTGGCGTTTGCCGAGAGAACAGGTTATGTAACCGGAATCGATATTTCACCAAGAATGGTTGAATTTTCCAGAAAAAATTTCGCAGCCAAAGGTTTGCGGAACGGCGAATTTCACGCCATTTCTTGGCAAGAGTTGGATATAAAAACACGGGGCTGGGAAAAGGAATTTGATCTTGTTTTTGCTTCCATGAGCCCGGCCGTGAACAGCTATGAAACACTCATGAAAATGAATTCGGTTTCAAAGAAACATTGTTTTTTAAGCGGCTTTGTGTACAGGGAAGATGATATCAAGAATTACTTGCTTTATGAACTTGGCGGCAGCATGGACCGACATCCCCCGTCGACAGTTTATTTTGCGTTTAATATTTTGTGGCAGCTGGGAATTTATCCTGAACTTGTTTACCGGGACCGGGTGTGGAAAAAGGAATGGCCCGCCGACAAGGCCGTGGAAATTTACCAATATCAATTGCAGCGATATTTTCCCGAACGGCGGCGGTTGAAAGAGCATATTGAACAACTGCTCGCACAGATCAGCCGCGACGGCGTGATTGAAGGAACGATGAAAGCGAAAATCGGCTGGTTATATTGGCAAGTGCCATGACCAGAAAAAGGGCAAGTGAGGCAGTGAATGATATGAAGACAAAAACGGAGTTCCCATTTCATCCTGTGACGGCGTACAAAAAATTTACAAAAAGAAAATGGTACATCATTTTTTTGCTGCTGTTTCTCCTTTTGTTGCTGGCGGTTATGGCGCTCAATGCCGGTTCCTCGCACATCACGCTGTCGGAAGTGGTTCAAGCTGTCTTTGCAAAAGGGGACGGATTTTCGCAAATTGTCATTTGGGAAATCCGCCTGCCGCGCATTTTAGCGGGAATCATAGTCGGTATCGGCCTGGCCGTGGCCGGTGCTGTCATGCAAAACAATTTGCGGAATCCCCTGGCTTCGCCGTCCACATTAGGGATTTCCAATGCGGCGGCTTTTGGGGCGAATGTGGCGATTGTCTTGCTAGGGGCCGGTTCGATTCAAAGCCAGGCTCAGGACGCTGTTTTTATAAACAACCCTTACATGGTGGCCGTGTCAGCTTTTCTTTCTTCCATGGCGGCAACGGTTGTTATTCTGCTGCTGGCCCGCATTCGCCGCTTCTCTCCGGAGTCGATCGTTTTGGCCGGAGTGGCCTTGGGTTCTTTGTTTACGGCAGGCACCACCCTTATTCAGTATTTTGCCGAGGACGTTCAAGTGGCGGCAGCCATTTTTTGGACCTTTGGCGATTTGGGACGGGTCTCATGGAATGAAATCATCATTCTTGCGGTTGTTATCGGCTGTTCGCTCATCTATTTCATGTTCAGGCGGTGGGACTACAACGCCCTTGACGGAGGCGAGGAAACGGCCAAAAGCTTGGGAGTTCATGTGGAACGGGTCCGTCTGGAAGGCATGGTCATTTCTTCGCTCATTACGGCCGTTTCCGTCTCTTTCCTCGGGATGATCGGCTTTATCGGATTAATTGCCCCGCATATTATGCGGCGGCTCATTGGCAATGATCATCGTTTTCTTATTCCCGCTTCCTCCCTGATGGGAGCAGTCATCCTGTTATTTTCCGATACAGTGGCAAGAACGTTGATTTCCCCGGTCGTTCTTCCCGTTGGAGCGATCACTTCGTTTTTCGGAGCGCCGTTGTTTTTGTATTTGTTAATAAGGGGGGATAAAAGCCGATGATTTTGTCCATCGAAAATTTAAGTTTCCAGTATCCGAGCCGGTCTGTTTTGAATGGCATCAAGTTCGCCATCCAGCCGGGAGAATGCCTTGCTGTTCTCGGCATCAACGGTGCCGGCAAGTCAACGCTGCTAAAATGCATTAACCGGATTTTAAAACCGCAAAAAGGGGCGGTTTACATAGAAAAAACAGACAGCAAAAAAATGGCGAGGGGGGAGTTGGCGAAGAAAATCGGTTATGTTTCCCAGGCAAACCGTCCTGCCCGGCAGACCGTTTTTGACACGATCATGCTCGGACGGAAACCGTACATAAAATGGGATGTCACCGATAAAGATTTGGAAATCGTTCAAAAAATCATTGAAATGTTGGATTTACAAAAATATTCTCTCCGCTATATTGATGAACTCAGCGGGGGTGAATTGCAGAAGGTCCGTATCGCCCGGGCTTTGGCCCAGGAACCGAAAGTGCTTTTGCTTGACGAACCGACGAGCAACCTCGATTTGAAAAATCAGCTGGAGGTTGTCCGGTTGATCCGAAAGGTTGTCAAAAAGAAAAAAATGGCCGCAGTCGTTACGATGCACGACCTGAATTTGGCCCTCCGTTTTGCCGACAAGTTTCTGTTTATGAAAGACGGAAAAATATATGCCATCGGCGGAATGGAAGTGATGACGCCGAAAAATATTGAACATGTTTATTCCGTTTCCGTCAAAGTGGAAAGGTACGATCATTTGCCGGTCGTCATTCCGGTATAAAAGACGAAGAACAAGGGGGATCGGTTGATGAAGAAAATGTTGAAATTTTTGGCACCGGCCGGCTTGTTTCTTTTATTATTGCTGGCCGGTTGCAGCGCTGCCTCCTCAACGGGAGAGGGAGAAAATCCGCCGGAAGAAACCGTTCGCGTGACTGACTTGTTGGGAAGAGAAGTAACTGTCAAAAAAGACGTGGAAAAAGTGGTAGCCATTGGTCCCGGAGCATTGCGCCTGTATCTTTATGTTGGCGATAAAGCCCTTTTGGCGGGGGTCGAACAGATTGAAAAGGATGATCCGGCGGGGAAACCGTATTTGCTGGCCAACTTGGAGATACAAAATCTGCCGGTGATCGGCCCGGGAGGCCCGAATACATCGCCGGATGCGGAAAAAATTCTTGCCGTCAAACCGGATGTGATTTTTACGACATATACGACGGAAAAAAGCGCAGCCGATGAATTGCAGGCAAAAACGAAAATACCAGTCATTGCCCTCGATTACGGCGAAACGTCCGTCTTTGATCCGGTTTTATATGAATCTGTCAAACTGATTGGCAAAGTCATCGGGAAAGAAAAACGGGCGGAGGAAGTTGTCGCGTTTTTTGAAGAAGTAAAGGAAGATTTGCACAGCCGCACGAAAAATATTCCTGAAGAGGAAAAATACACGGCTTATATCGGGGCGCTGGGATTCCGGGGTTCACATGGAATCACAAGCACGCGGGGGGATTATCCTCTCTTTAATGCTGTCCATGCCGTCAATGTCGTCGATGAAACCGGGCGGACCGGCGGGGTGATGATCGATAAAGAAAAACTGCTGGAATGGGATCCGGACAAAATCTTTCTTGATTTGGGAGGCCTCGCTCTCGTCATCGAAGATTACAAGAAAAACAAGAATTTTTACCGTTCCTTGACCGCTTTCAAAGAGGGGGAAATTTATTCCCAATTGCCGTACAATTTTTATTCAACCAATATCGATACCGCTTTGGCGGATGCCTATTATATCGGCAAAGTTCTTTATCCTGAGCGTTTTTCTGACATCAATCCGGAAGAAAAAGCCGATGAAATTTATGAATTTTTAGTCGGAAAAAAATTGTACAAGCGTATGGTCGAAGATTTTGAAGGCGGATTTGGCAAAATCCCTTTGCAGCTTTTTGAAAAATGATTTTTTCAAAAAGCGTTTGCATAGAACGGCAGAAAACCGGCCGCAGCCCAAGCAGCGGCCGGTTTTTTCATTCGGCTGATTTTGCTCCGGAAGCTGCCTTTCTTCTCCTTTACGCAGGTTTGTATCGAGCGGTTTACGGCAGTCAATGTTTGCATCCCGAAAAAAGCGCCGCCATAAAATGCAAAAGATTAAAAAAAGTCTTTAAAAAGCTAAAAGGACGCTTTTTCACAAGGTATTTATTATAATGGGAATGGTATCATTGGTAACTTAACATACTTTTAAAGAGTGAAAATTAAAAGGGTGGCGACAAAGTGGGTCTTATTAATAAAAATCTTTTGCGGGAAATTGTCAATCATGATTTAAGCGGTGAAATTTTTCGCGGCCGTTTTGGGGTGGAAAAAGAAAATATTCGCGTTGACAAGGAAGGGAAACTGGCGCTGACGCCTCATCCGGAAATTTTCGGAATAAAGGCGAAAAACCCTTATATAAGCGCCGATTTTTCCGAAAGCCAAGTGGAAATGATTACGCCGGTTTTTGACTCTGTCAAAGAAGCATATGAATTTCTGGAGGCGCTGCAAAACATCGTCTCTCTGGAATTGAAGGATGAATATTTATGGCCGAGCAGCAACCCTCCGATATTGCCGGATGAATCATCGATCCCGGTGGCTGACATGGGAGATGAAGGGGCCAATGAATATAGGAAATGTTTAGCGGCCAAATACGAGAAGAAAAGGTTATGTCTGAGCGGAGTGCATTTTAATTTTTCATTCCGGGTCTCATTTTTGGAAAAATTGCACAGGGCCATAGGCAGGGAGAAAAGTTTCCGGGAGTTTAAGGATGAGCTGTATCTAAAAGTGGCGCGGAATTTTGCAAGATACCGCTGGCTTGTGACTTATCTGACCGGGGCCGGTCCGGTTTTTCACAAATCGTACATGGAACAATGCGTCGGGGAAGCCGGCCGTCTAAATGAAGAAGATTGCTATTTTCCCAATATGAATTCGCTCCGGAACAGCAAGTATGGTTACCGCAACAAGGAAGCCCTTTACGTTCCCTTCACATCTGTCGAAGAATATGCCGCCGCATTGAAAGAGTATATCGATTCGGGAGATTTGATCAGCGTAAAAGAATTTTACAGCATGATTCGTTTAAAAGGTCCCGCCGGAAGCAGCCAATTGGAGAGCTTGCTCCGTCACGGCGTTGAGTATTTGGAAATCCGCACGGCGGATTTGAATCCTTTTGACAAAAACGGAATCAGCCTCAGTACTCTCGAGTTTCTTCATTTGTTTTTAGTTTATCTTCTTCTCGCGGATGACCGTCCCTACGGGGAAGAAGAACACCGGATGGCAGATTATCATTTGGATCTCCTCTGTGAAGAGGGAATTACGGCCACATTGGATTCAAACCGGGGATTGACGATGCAGGATGCGGGTTTGGCCATCGTCGAAGAAATGATGGAAATGGTGCGGGAACTTGGCTTCGGTTCGTCCCGTTACATGGACGTTCTTGAAGAACATCACAAGGCATTGCGCGATCCTTCATACAGTCTTGCGGCAAGGATTAAAAAGGAAATTGAACGATCATCATTTATCGAGTTCCATTTAAACAAAGCGAAACAATACAAGGAAGAATGCGAAAAACACAGTTTCCGTCTGCCCGGTTTTGAGGATTTGGAACTGTCGACGCAAATTTTATTAAAAGCGGCCATCAAAAGAGGGATTGCCTTCGAAATTTTGGACAGAAAAGAGAACTTCATTTCTTTAACAAAAGACGGACATACCGAATATGTGAAACAAGCGACGAAAACATCGCTTGATTCCTATGTGACCGTTTTAATAATGGAAAATAAGACCGTAACAAAGAAAGTGTTGGCCCGCCACGGCATCAGGGTGCCAAAAGGCCGGGAATACGATGATGTGGACAATGCCGTGAAGGATTTTGCCCTTTATCAAGATCAACCGATTGTCATAAAGCCGAAAACAACCAACTTCGGCATCGGGGTGACCATCTTTACCGGTCCTTTTTCCAAAGAAGATTACGAGACGGCTTTGCGGGGTGCTTTCCGCCATGATAAAACGGTCCTGGTGGAAGAATTTTTGACGGGGAAAGAGTATCGTTTCCTCGTGATCGGCGATGAAGTGATTGGAGTACTTCACCGTGTTCCGGCCAATGTTGTCGGCGACGGGGTATCGACCATCGAGGAACTCGTCAGGGAGAAAAACAAGGATCCGCTCCGGGGAACGGGATACCGGACACCGCTGGAAAAGATCCGCTTGGGGGAAACGGAGGAGTTGTTTTTAAAAGGCCAGGGCAAAACGCGCACGGATATTCCGAAAAAGGGAGAAATTGTTTATTTGCGGGAAAACTCCAATATCAGCACCGGCGGGGACAGCATTGATTATACCGACGAAATGCCGGATTCTTACAAGGACATTGCCGTACGGGCGGCCAAAGCGGTCGGAGCGGTCTTTTGCGGCGTTGACATGGTGATTGACGACATTGGCGAAGAAGCCGGCCCGGATAATTACGGGATAATCGAAATCAATTTTAATCCGGCGATCCATATTCACTGTTATCCTTACAAAGGAAAAAACCGTCATCCCGAAGAAAAAATTCTTGCATTATTGGGTTTTGGAAACAAAGAGGCGGCCAAGAACGGTGAAAAGCTTCATGACAAAGTCGCCGCCGGCAGGAAAGTCACTATATAGTGCCATGGCGGTTTTTCACAGGCAAAAACGCAAAACAGCAGGGGAAAGATTCATGATCTCCCCTGCTGTTTTTTTCTGGGAATGACAGAGCCGCAATTAAAAGAGGAGGTTTCGGCATATATTTATTAACAAGAGAATATTCTTTTTTGTACAAGCCGGCCATATGCTTTGCCTCCGGAAAAAAGGAATCTGGAAGATAAAGGAACATACTGCTTTTTCCGGTGGCTTCAAAAGAAAACGGGCAGTACGCGGAAAATATTGTGTTTTTATAGTCTCGGCCGGAATGTTGACTCTGTTTTAAAAAAAGAGACAAGCACATGAAAGAATTTTCAAAGAGATTAAAAATTCCGTTAAGCAAATTAATGAAATCTTTACAATTCCTTAATAAAAAATTTACGTAAAATAACTATTCTTTAATTTGAAGGAAATTATATTAACAAACAATTGGAAACAACACTCTGTGGGGGTTTAGGATGCAAATCAGAAAACATGGAATCTTTCTCATTGCCGTCTGTTTGCTTGTTTTATTGACTTCTTGCAGCAAAAACGATTCTGCGGGTGAAACAGGGGAAGGAACGAAATACACGCTTGCGATTTCAGGCTCGACGTCTGTCGGCCCTTTGACAGAGAAATTGGCCGCGAAATACGAAGAGAAGGAAGACATTAAAATAGAGATTAATCAAATTGGTTCTTCCGCGGGAATTACGAATGCGATAAACGGTGTATCGGAAATCGGCATGTCATCCCGCGATTTAAAAGAGGCTGAAAAGGAAAAAGGTTTGGAAGAGACGGTCATTGCTTACGACGGTATTGTTGTCATCGTCCATCCGTCCAATAAAGTGGATGACTTGACCCTCGAACAAGTGAGAGACATTTTTACAGGGAAAATCACGAATTGGAAAGAATTGGGCGGAGATGATATGGAGATTGTCGTTGTTTCCCGGGAAGACGGCTCCGGCTCCCGCGATGCTTTTCAAGAAATTGTCGGGTATTCATCCGGGGAGTTGGTGAAAAGCGCCATCATTGCGAGCGGGAACGGCAATATTAAAACGACCGTTGCAACGAACAAACACGCAATTGGATTTATTTCCTTTGAATACATAGACCCGTCGGTCAGGCCCGTAAAAATAGAAGGCATCGAACCGACGGCCGAAAATGTTTTGCAGCAAAAATATAAATTGTCCCGTCCTTTTCTGTTTGTTTATCTTGAGGAAAATTTGTCCCCGCAAGGACGGAAGTTCATTGATTTTATTTTGAGTTCGGAAGGGCAGAGAATTGTTTTGGAATCAGGGACGATACCGGTGCGGTAAGCGGGTGTACGTCATTTTTGGAGGAATGACATATGGTGAATGAGCCGCTGAAAAGCGATTTTGATTTTAAGCAAATGGACAAATCGATTAAAAGAAAGTATTTTTTTGAAGACTTGTCAGGCAGGGTTTTTTTGCTATGTGCGCTAATTTCCGTCATCAGTTTGGCGCTCATTATCGGTTTTGTCTTTTACAAAGGCGCCCGTCCGTTTGCGGCGGAAGGCTACAGTTTTCTCGGGTTTTTGACGGGTACCGACTGGGTGCCCGGCGAAGATAAGTTCGGAGTTCTGCCGATGATCGTTGCTTCCTTGTATGCCACAATCGGCGCCCTTATTATCGGCGTCCCGGTCGGGCTATTTACGGCCATTTTCCTGGCCGAGATTGCACCAAAGCCGGTAGCGAAAGTGATATCTCCGGCTGTTCAATTGTTGGCCGGAATTCCATCCGTTTTATATGGAGTATTCGGCTTGGCAGTCATTGTTCCTTTTTTGCAAGAGAACTTTGGTCTGCCGAAAGGGCAAAGTTTACTCGCCGTGATTCTCGTTTTGGCCATCATGATGCTTCCGACGATCGTAACAGTGGCGGAAACCGCCATTCGCGCTGTTCCCGATTCCTACCGGGAAGGGTCATTGGCTTTGGGAGCGTCCAAAATAGGAACAATTTTTAAAGTTGTTGTGCCCGCTGCCAAATCGGGAATTATGACGGCCGTTGTGCTCGGAATGGGCCGGGCCATCGGCGAAACGATGGCGGTCATTCTTGTGGCGGGAAACAGCCTGCTGATTCCGGCAAGTTTGACGGACAGCATCCGGCCGCTGACAACGAACATTGCCCTGGAAATGGGTTATGCATCGGGAGTTCACCAAGAAATGCTTTTTGCAACAGGAATTGTTTTGTTCTCGTTTATTTTGATCTTGAACTTTGTCTTAGCAAAAATTAGTTCGAAAGGCGGTCAGTAAGTTGGGGAAACTTAAAGACGGGATCTTGCTGGCTTTACTTTGGGGCGCTGCCTTATTGACCGTGGGAATTCTTGTTCTCATTGTCGGATTTATTTTTTACAAAGGGATTGGTCTTATCAGTTGGGATTTTATTGTGAGCGACTATTCCCCGCTGGGAGGCGGCGGAATTTGGCCGATGATTATCACGACCCTGTACACGATTGCCATCTCATTGGCCATCGCTACGCCGATTGGCATCTTGGCAGCCGTATATTTGCAGGAATATGCGAAACAGGGCCGGCTCGTCCGGACGATTCGCTTTGCGACTGAATGTTTGACGGGGATTCCGTCCATCATTTACGGATTGTTTGGCGCTGTCTTTTTTGTGACGGCCATGAAAATGGGAATGTCGATCATTGCCGCTTCACTGACATTGACGATCATGATTTTGCCCGTCATTATCCGGACGACGGAAGAAGCGTTAAAAACAGTGCCCCGTTCTTACCGGGAAGGCTCCCTTGCCCTCGGCACAACGAAATTGCAAACATTGTATAAAGTCATTTTGCCAAGCGCCATGCCAGGGATTTTGTCAGGGATTATCCTTTCCATGGGAAGGATTATCGGGGAATCGGCGGCAATTTTCTTGACGGCAGGGACCGTGGCGGCCATGCCGGAAAGCATTTTCTCATCGGCCCGGACGCTTACCGTCCACTCTTATCTTGTGACCCAGGAAGCCGGTGATATTGAGCTGGCCGCAGCTATCGGAATTGTGTTGATTGTCATCATTTTAGTGTTGAATTTCACGGCTACGTTTATTTCCAAAAAACTGGACAAAAGCAATTATTGAATCAAGGCGATGACCGCCGCTTCTTTTGCGGGTTTGAATATACTGGTTAACACAGCTTCTTTTGCGGCGGTTTTGGCAATGAAAAAAAACGCTGTTTGATGGCGGCTGTTATGTAAAGGAGTTTGAACGATGAGCATTGCGATGTTGGATTGGAAACCTGTATTTGCTGATAAAGTACCGGAAAAGAAGACTAAAATCAGTGTGAAAAATTTGAACTTGTTTTACGGGGAAAAGCAGGCTCTTTATGAAGTTTCGATCGATATCAAGGAAAACGAAATCACCGCTTTAATCGGTCCTTCCGGCTGTGGAAAATCAACCTTTTTGCGGACTTTAAACCGCATGAATGATTTGATCGACAATGTAAAAATCAGCGGAAGCATCGTGATCGACGGGGAAGATATTTATAAGTCCAATGACGTGATCAAACTTCGCACGAAAGTCGGGATGGTATTTCAAAAACCCAATCTTTTTCCGATGAGCATTTATGACAATGTGGCGTACGGTCCGAGAATGCACGGTTTGAGAAACAAAAAGAAGTTGGATGAAATTGTGGAAGAAAGTCTCCGCGGCGCGGCAATATGGGATGAAGTGAAAGACAGATTGAAATCTTCGGCACTTGGACTCTCCGGGGGCCAGCAGCAGCGGGTTTGTATCGCCAGGGCCATTGCCATGAAGCCGGACGTCATTCTTATGGATGAACCGACAAGCGCCTTGGATCCGATATCCACATTAAAAATAGAGGAATTGCTCGTACAAATGAAAAAGGATTACACGATTGTCATTGTTACCCATAATATGCAGCAAGCGGCGCGCGTATCCGACAGAACCGCCTTTTTCCTGAACGGGGAACTGGTTGAATTTGATGTGACAAGCAAAATCTTTTCAACACCTTCCGATAAAAGAACCGAAGACTACATCACAGGACGTTTCGGATAGAAAGGGGGACCGGCAATGGTCCGGGAAAGCTTCGAACAAAGTTTAAAAGAATTGCAAGATAAAATTAAGGAAATGGGCGAATTAACCGTTTCCATGTTGGATAAATCATTTCTCGCCTTAAAAGGGCAAGATATGGAAGCCGCTTTGCGGGTCATTGAAGATGACCGGGAAGTCAATGAATTGGAAGAAGAGATCAATCATATGGCGGTGTGGCTGATCGTAAAAGAACAGCCTGTCGCCCGCGATTTGCGGATGATCATCGGTGTTCTCAAAATTTCCTCGGAAATTGAGCGTCTGGCCGATTTTGCCGTCAATATCGCCAAAGCAACGATTGTCATCGGGAATGAAGAGCCGTTGATGGATATTTCCGAATTGGAAGCGATGAAAGGCATTTGCATGACGATGCTGGAAAAATCATTTGAATCTTTCTTTGAAGGAGATTTGGCCCTCGCCAAGGAAGTCGGCAGCATGGACGATGAAATGGATGAACGGAGCGACAATTTTTATAAAACCACCATCAAATATTTAAGCGAACATCCGCAACAATCCAACCAAATCGTTCAATTGCTGTTTGTCAATCGCTACCTCGAACGGGTGGCCGACCATATCACGAATATTGCCGAAAGCGCGGCTTATTTGATCAAAGGGCGAATATATGACTTAAACTAGCCGTTTTCGTTTCATAGAAAAGGCGTTGCTGAAAAAATTGCTACGTACGTTCAGGCCGAAAACACGCATTTAGGTAAAAGCGGGAAGATTTCCGCTTCTTTTTTTTGGAAATGTATAAAGAATGTAATATACTGATTCAGATCGTCCACAGGGGCGATACGATGCTTTCGTAGCGCAAAAATGGGGATGGCCGCAATTGTACACATTTAGCAGGGAAATTCTATTTCGTTTATGTCTCTCATCATTCTATCGTTTTGCCGTCTGAACGGGAGCTAAAAATGGCCCGGGCAAGTCCCGGGCACTTAAGGAAGAAAGTTTTTACAATTGATTTTATTACAGAAACATATTCAACTTTCTCAATTATATTGCGCGGCCGACATCATTTCCTGCGCGTATCGCCATGGCAATGTTAAAAGGTTTATCGCAATCCCCGATCGCATAAGTTTCCTTTACTTTCACTCCGTCAAGCAAAGATTTGTTTGGCAATAAGTCAGCGGCGTTGATAATGGAATCGGCCGGTATGACCGTTTCAACTCCGGTTTCTGATTCGATGATAACTTCTTTATTGCCAATTTTTTTGATTTTTGAACTGGGGTAGGCTTTTACGCCTAAGGAATACAGCGCCGTCGTCATCATGCGTTTGGCATGATGTGATTGCTGCTTGTCCAAATCCTCATTGGGATTCGGAGTGACAATTGTGACCTTCTTTTTATGAACGGTCAGCCACAAAGCACAGTCAAAAGCTTGGGCATTTGAACCGAATACAATCACATTTTCACCCGTGTCTGCCTCCATGAAATCATCGTATTCTATGATCGGTACGTTGCCACCGCTTGCCCCCACTTCTCCTGGCAAAGCACCGACTGCGAGAATGACGGCATCCGGACTTTCATTGTTAATAAATTCCGTGTCGACTTCCTTATTGAGAACAACTTTTACTCCATGAATCTCCAATTGTTTAATTAAATAAGCTCTGAGATCGTCCAGGTTTTCATGGGGGCCTTTGACCACGCTGGCAAAAGACAACTTACCGCCGAGAGATCCTTTTTTCTCATATAGGGTAACTTCATGGCCGCGTGCAGCGGCGATCCGCGCTGCCTCCATTCCAGCAGGGCCTCCTCCGACCACCATGATCTTTTTCGGATTGGCGGCGGGTTCCAGTTCATATGTTTTCGGCCCTTTATCGGTCATGACCCGCTGGGTGAGGGCGTTCACGCGGCAATATCCCATTTCCCGGTTCATTTCATTTGAGCCGATGTGGCAATGCAGACAGCGTGTGCATGGCGCTATTTCATCAATGCGCCCTTCTTTCAGCTTGTTGACGTATTCTGTGTCTACTGTGAGAGGACGGTTCATCAGATAGAAGTCTACTTTACCGTCCGCAAGCGCTTTCTCGAAGAAATCCGGGGCATGGGCCGGATCCATGTACGTGACCGTGCCGCAAGGGATTTTGATCTCTTTTTTGTATCGCGCGACAACGTCAATCAGCATGCCGGCTCCGCTATGGTTGGCAATCAGCGCGCCTTGCCAATGCCTTGAAAAATCCCATTGGGTTCCGTACCCCGTTGCTCCTTCAATACCGTTTAAGATAAAGTAAAGGTCGCTGGCAAATTGGCATGGATGGTAATCGAGCGGCCCTAATCGCAAATGCAGAGAGTCGCAGCCGGCTGCTTCAATTAATTTGGCCAGTCCGATGCCTTCTTCAATCGTTGTCACTTTATTGTGTGGATCCGTGACTGTATTGTCTAAAGTGACGAAAGTGGCGTTGTTGGTAAGATTATCGTTTTCTTCGATACAGTTCATTAAAACTTGAACGACAAAATCTTTGCCGCAGGCCTGTTTGATTTTCTCAACGGTTTCTGTCACAAACCGGGCGCGATTTTCCAAACTGCCTCCCCCATATTCGTCAGTGCGAACGTTAAAGAAGCGAGATAGGAAGTGCGCTCCGATATTAAAGCCGGCCGCATTGATCTCAAAACCGACAAATCCCATTTCTTTCATATGTTTTGCGATAGCTACATAACGGTCTTGGAGAGCGCGAATGTCTTCGTGAGTCAGCTCATCGATCGGTTTCGGCGCGATTCCGTAGGTCTGATAACCGAGTTTAGCACCGTATTTTTCGCACTCTTGAACGAGTTTTTTTCCAAAATCAAGTACTTCCTTGGAGGCAGGACTGCCGTCCACAGGCGGTTCCAGATGGGGAATCATTTCCACCCAGATTAACTCAACGCCGCCCTTCGCAAATTGAATGTAATACTGAAGCAGTTCATCGGTAAGCCCTGCCAAGTATGTGGCCGAACCGGCTGCTGATTTTACCATGCGATGACTGGTGGTAACGGAGCCGATTTTGAGAGGCGAAAACAAGGTCTTAAAATCTGTGGTGTGTTGGCGATAGTTGTAATCTTGCGGATTAAGATAGGCTGCAGGAATTAATGCTCCCGCCAGCGCACCGTTGCTTGATTTTTGTCCATCCTTTTTCTCATTTGTTTTTCCGGATTTGTCATCTTTTTCTTTCGGGGCACATCCCGTTATTCCTAATCCCCCTAGTGCGGCAACACCGGCTGCTCCCACTGCGCCTTTTATAAAAGTACGCCGGCTAATTGCTTTTTTTTCCTTATTCATAAAAAACCCTCCTAACAGAGTTGGTTTTTAAAAATTTCAAACTCTCAAATATTATTTTACAATAATAATCCATGAAACGTTTTGCCAATTTTATTAAAATTTTATATAAATTATCATTTTAGTCACTTTTCTTAAAAATTTAGTAAAAAGAGTAAAAGTTATTGGCAGTTGTTCTGCTACAAACGGGGAAAAATTCTTGTGCATGCGGGAAGGAGATATAAAGCCAGGTAAGGCGAATGGATGGATTAAGTTTTGCGTGAAGATATTTTGTCGAGCAGAGAAAAGCGCATTTAATAACTTGTCAGAAAACATAGCTGTTTTTCTAAAGTTATGCCCAGTTGCTGTGCTCCAGAAGGTTGGCGAAAAATTTCCGATAAAAAACAAAAAACCCCGAAATCCTTGCAAATCAAGGGTTTTGGGGTTTTTGCACGTTGGATTTTCCAATCCGCTTTTATTAACGAGAGTAGAACTCAACGATAAAGGCTTCGTTGATTTCTTGCGGAAGCTCGGAACGCTCCGGCAAACGGGTGTAAGTTCCTTCGAGTTTTTCCGGATCAAATGTTAAATATTCCGGAATAAAATCGTTCAATTCAACAGCTTCCTTGATAATTTGCAGGTTGCGTGATTTTTCGCGCACGCTGATGGTTTGCCCCGGACGGACTGTGTAGGACGGAATGTCGACACGTTTGCCGTCCACCAAAATATGGCCGTGGTTTACCAATTGCCGTGCTTGACGGCGTGTGCGGGCCAAACCGAGACGGTAAACAAGGTTGTCTAAACGGGATTCAAGCAGAATCATGAAGTTTTCGCCGTGTACGCCCGGCATTTTTCCCGCTTTCACAAAGAGATTGCGGAATTGCCGTTCATTAACACCGTACATATGGCGAAGTTTTTGTTTTTCCTGCAATTGCAGTCCGTATTCCGAAAGTTTTCTCCGTTGGTGAGGACCATGCTGTCCCGGCGGGTAAGGGCGTTTGCGCAATTCTTTGCCCGTACCGCTCAAAGAGATGCCGAGGCGGCGCGAAATTTTCCATGTTGGACCTGTATAACGAGCCAAATAGGACTCCTCCTTATGTTCTTATTTTGGTAAAATAAAAACAGTTGTGAGCACCAAGTTACGGGTATTTTGTTTTCATGTACCTTCGCCCTGGCAGCTAGGGTTACGCAGTACACCGTCACCGTTTCGGCGAGGAACAAAATACGCTCGTAAGGGTGTCACACAGGCTGCTATATTTTACACAAAATCTATTATATCTGCGCCGCATCAGTAAAGTCAAGGCAAAATAGCATGTTTTCGGCAAAATTAAGAACAAACGGGTTTTTCTAAAGTTCTCTGTGTCAACGGTTCTCAAAGCCGTCCCGTTTTACAATTTTTTCGGCATATCTATTGGCAACATAAAAATGATTTCAAAAAAGAGTGATAAATTTGCAGGAAACAGTACGCGAAAAACGGATTCGTTTTCTTGTTATCATTTTAATCTTGTTGGTCACCGCTGGTGCATTTTATTGGCGCCATCAACAAATGCTTGTGCAGAAGGAAGCGGAAATCCCGCCCCCTCTGGCGGCCGTTGTCCACGAAAGCGAGGGCAAACATGATCATCCGTTGGTGGCTGTTTACCAGTATAAAGAAGATGCCCATATCGCAGCCCTGTATGAAATTGACTTCAAAGAGGGTTATTTGTTCAAAACGATTGCCGCGGCAAAACTAGAGAGAGCACCGGAAGAAATGGCCCCGGACAGAAAGGAAATAGGAGTTTGGATGAAATTTTCCGGGAAATGGCGTTATTTTAACGATTTATTGGAGGAGGAAAAAAGACCGGCAAACACGAGGAACACGGTGGAACCCGTTCAGTTTGCGGCCAAAGAAGACCGCAAAGGAACAACGATCATCATAGCGGGGGAACGCCGTCAATTTCATCTCGACACCCGCGAAAAAGTTCTCGCCGTCCATTCATTGGCCGCAGACAAGAGCCTGTGGCTGGCTGTGACAGAGTCGCAATTTTTCATTCTTCACCATTAAACAAGTTGCCGGCGGCCGTCTTTAAAATATCTGTATGCAAGGGCGCTCACCTTATGAACGGGCGCTTTTTTTGCGCCCGTTTTGCGGCGAAGGTCACCTTGTTTCATGTTTTGCCTGCTTTCAGCCATGATTCGACCGCCAATCGGCAAGATTTCTTTCATTTTCCGGCAGATGCCCTGCTATTTTAGCAAAGTTTCCGGAAATAAGGAAAACTTTGTCGATCATTTTTTAAAGGAGTTGGAATATTTTTGAAGAAATGAAATGTTAGAGGAAAATATAACATTTTTTAGTATAGTCGGAACAGCCCAAAGTTTGACGGTCCGTCCAAAAGGAGGTGAATGTTTGTGCGGAAGAACACGAAAGAAGTCATTTTGGAGTCGGCCATTTCATTGTTTAATACCCGGGGATTCAACGGAACGTCCATCAGGGACATCGCCAAAAAAGCCCGCGTAAATGTGGCCCACATCTCCTATTATTTTAAAAATAAGCGCGGATTGCTCGAATATTGCTTTACCGATTTTTTTGAGGGCTATTTAAAAGAAATTGAAAAAGGCCTCGCCGCATTAAATAAAGGGGCTGCATACTGCTTGAAAACAGTGACCAAAAATGTTGTTGAGTATTTTTATAAAAATATTCAGCTGACGAGATTTGTCCTCCGGGAAATTTCGATTGATTCGCAAATTGTCCGGGAAGTGATGTCGACTTATTTGGTGAAAGAAAAATATTATTTAAACATGATTTTTGAAGAGGGAATGCGGACAAAGGAGTTGAAAAACTTATCCGTCGACTATTTCATTATTCAATATAAAGGGTTGCTGTACATGCCTTTCTTGAATACGGATTATTTGTCCGAAGTTCTCTATATTTTCCCGCAGGAAAAATATTTTGCCGACAAATATGTCAAAGAGATTTTTCTGTGGATTGACGGTGTCCTCCTTAATAAGGAGAACCACAATCAAAAAGAGCTCTCCGCAGCCGCATTGTAAAGACGGGGAAGGGAGAGCGCTTTTTCGTGTGGCTTTGCCCGCAGTTTGGCGTCAACAATTTAGTTCCGCAAGCAAATGATAGCCTTGCAAAAGCTCTTTCGCCTGGTGCGCATCAGAACCGTATACTAGAGGAATCCCGAGAGAAACAGCTTTTTTCGCTGCCCATAACGGGGGATAAGCTTCCCCGCACAAAGGCTTGGCTGTGCCGGCTCCGTTGAAGTCCAGGCTGTAGCCTTTTTCTTTTACGGCATGCAAAATGTTGAGAATGTCCTGCTCATCATGGTAACCGGGCGGAAATTTTTTTTTGAATTTATGAACCAAGGTGATATGGCCGATTCGTTTTGGTTTGTACGTTCCGAGATCGGCGCGGATGGACGCCAAAACGGTGCGGTAATAATTTTTGTAAATTTTTTCGACGGAACCGTATTTGTCAATCATTTTTGCAAAATGTTCCGGGCTGTAATCAACACAATCGTAAGCCTCGCCGAATTTTAAGAAATGGACGGAGAGAATGGCATCGTCGATCCGGCTGCCGTATGTATCGAGAAAATCTTTCGTTTCCTTTTCAAAACCTTCAATATAATCCACTTCAAAACCCGCGTTGATCTTAATTTTCCCTTTGTATTTTTCTTTAAGTTCCGCAATTTCTTGAAAATATCTGTCCAGATCTTCTTTTTTCATGGCGCTGTCCCGCAAAGGAGTCGGGTCGGTAAAGCCGTCCGGAAGCGGTGCATGTTCCGTGAAAGAAATTTCCGCAAACCCGTGGAAGAGCGCTTCTTGCACATATTTTTCCAACGGATCTTTTGAGCCGTGCGGACAGAAAGGGGTGTGGATATGCCCGTTTATTTTCACCAAGTTCAACCTCCGTTTCTTTCAAGATTAAAAAATGGGATATTTTACAAAATTTTGTACTTAAAAGTTGAAATTGATAGTCAAAAATTGTCGTTTACATGGTATCATAAAAGCAGTGAGATATTCATTGTAATAATTTCTTGTGCTTTCATTATAAATTTAAAACGAAAAACGTGGCACCTTTTATCGAATGTTTCCCAATAGAAGCGGGGGCTGAATCGAGGAACATTTTAAGACAGCGTGTATGTGAAGGTCCTGGTGCTGTAACTGAACAGGGGGCTTAACATGGAGTTTATCATAGTCGGATTAATTCTCATTCTCATTATATACGGTGCTGGAATAGTCGCTAAAAGAAAATTTTATAAAGAAATAGACCGCTTGGAAGCTTGGAAAATAGATATTATGAACCGTCCGGTATTGGAAGAACTGTCCAAAGTGAAACAATTGAATATGACCGGCGAAACGGAAAAGATGTTTGAAAAATGGCGGGACGAGTGGGATGAGATAGCGGGAAGATGCCTGCCCGATGTGGAAGAGCTTCTTTTCGACGCGGAAGAATGTATCGACAGGTACCGTTTCAAAAAGGCGAAAGAAGTCCTGAAAAAAATCCATGATTATTTGACGGAAACGGAAGAACAAATCAATAGACTGGTTGCCGAAATCAATGAACTTGTCGGCAGTGAAGAGAAAAACCGGAAAGAAATTGAGGAATTAAGAGAAATCTACCGGATCAGCAGACAAAAACTGCTTGCCCACCGTCATAATTTCGTCCTTGCAGAAAAAAGTTTGGAAGCGATGCTGGATGACATCAGCCTTCTTTTTGAACAATTTGAACAATTGACGGAAAACGGCGATTATCTTAAAGCGAGAGAAACGCTTTTGCAGATTAAGTCCCGTCTTCATGAAATCAGCCATAATATGGAGATCATCCCGAATTTGCTCGTAGAATGCCAATCAAAAATTCCGTCGCAGCTGCATGAACTGATGGAAGCATATCAGGAAATGTTGGAGCACGGCTATGTCCTTGATCATATTCCTGTTCAAAAAGAAACGGCCAGAATTGAAAAACAATTGAAAACATACATAGAGAAGCTGGAAAAAGTTGAAACGGCGGAAGTTGTCGAAGGCCTTGAAGAGGCAAAGGACAGCATTCATCTTCTGTTTGATTTGCTTGAACAGGAAGTTTATGCAAAACAATATGTTTATGAGAATAAAGAACCGGCATTAGACATGTTGGAAGCGGTAAAAAAGGCCAATGAAGACGTGAAGGCAGAAACAGAAGACATTCTCATGAACTATCATTTGTCGGAAGAAAAGCTGGAAGAAAAAAACCGCTTTGACGAGGAAATCAAGAAACTCGCCGGACAATTCGAGATTTTGGAGCATAAAATCAAGACGGATCAAACGGCATACAGTTTGTTAAGAGATGAACTCAATGAATTGAGAGGGCAGCTTAAAGCACTTGAAGAAGAGATTGCCGATTTTGCGAAAAAATTGGCCGATTTGCGGAAAGATGAACTGTCCGCCAGGGAAAAAGTGCAAGAATTGTCGGCAAATTTGTCCGAAGCGATAAAAAGTGTGCGGTTGAGCAATATTCCCGGCATTCCCGAAAAACATTCGTATCTGTTGAGAGATGCCGGTGAGAGTATTGAGACAGTGAAAGCGAAACTGTCTGAACAGCCGCTCGACATACCGGTTATTAAAGAATATTTGAACATGGCCGTAAAACAAGTGGAATCCGCGGTAGATGCAACCTACGAATTGATTGAAACGGCCATTCTCGCCGAAAAAGTCATTCAGTACGGAAACCGCTACCGCTACCAATTTTCGTCCGTGCGGAAGGGGCTCGAAGAAGCGGAGCAATCTTTCCGGAGCTATGAATATCAAGCCGCGCTTGAACAAGCGGCGGCATGCGTCGAAGAAGTGGAGCCGGGAGCTTTGAAAAAAATAGAAAAACTTCTTGAAGAATTGGAGGAATAACATATGCCGCCTGAAAAAGGTTCGCGCCGTTCTTGCCGCGCGAACCTTTTTGCGCTGCAAAACGCCGTTATTTCGTTTTTTTCGGCCGCGCTTCATTCGTTTCTTTCAAATAAAAAAGAATTGTGCTAAGCTTATATGTTAGCAAACGGAGTGATTGCGGGCTACTATTTTCAGGGAGGCGTATGCAATGATATATTTTGACAATAGCGCGACAACAAAACCATATGATGAGGTGCTCCGTTCCTTTTTGAAAGTTTCCAGCGAATATTTCGGCAATCCTTCCTCCCTTCACCGCATAGGCGGACAAGCAGAGAAACTTCTTCACCAGGCTAGAAAACAAATAGCTTCTTTGTTAAATGTAAAAACAAATGAAATATATTTCACTTCCGGCGGCACGGAAAGCAACAATTTAGCCATCAAAGGAGCGGCTTTAAAATATAAAAACAGGGGAAATCATATTATTACGACGGCCGTTGAGCATGCTTCCGTCCGTGAAGCTGTCAACCAGTTGAAGGAATTCGGTTTTAGAGTGACTTTTATTCCCGTCGATAAAAACGGCCGGGCCAGCGTAAAAGATGTAGAAGAAGCGATTACGGACGAGACAATTCTCGTTTCCATGATTCATGTCAATAACGAAATGGGCTGCATTCAGCCGGTTGAAGAGGTCGGAAGGATGTTGCAACGTTATCCGAGGATACTTTTTCATGTCGACCATGTCCAGGGAGCGGGCAAAGTGCCTCTTGATTTGCACCGCAACAATATCCATTTATGCTCTCTTTCCGGCCATAAATTTCACGGGTTGAAAGGGACGGGGATTTTATATATAAAAGAAGGCATTCAAATCCTCCCTCTTTTTTCGGGAGGGGAGCAGGAAAGAAAATTCCGAAGCGGAACGGAAAATGTTGCCGGGTTTGTCGCCATGGCCAAAGCCTTGCGGTTAACCATGGAAAAGCGGCAGCAATCATTGGAGCTGATGTCAAGGATAAAAGAGCGCCTGATGGAAGGACTCGCAACCATTGACGGAATCGTCCTTCATACTCCGAAAACCCATTCGGCTCCTCATATTATCAATTTTTCCGTTTCTGGCGTGAAAGGGGAGACATTTGTTCACGCCCTGGAAGAAAGAGATATTTATATTTCGACAACGAGCGCCTGTTCGTCCAAAAAGCAGGAACCCAGCCGGACCCTTCTGGCGATGGGCGTTCCAAAAGAAATTGCCGCCAACGCGGTGCGCATCAGCCTTTCTTATGAAAACACCATCGAGGAAGCGGAATATTTTCTGAAAACGGTAAAAGAAACGATCAAAAAATTGAAAAAGGTAGTGGAGAAGAAATGATGCACGACAGAATTTTAATTCGTTACGGGGAATTATCTTTAAAGGGCCGCAACCGGCACTTGTTCGTCGACAAATTGAAAGAAAGCGTCAAAAGGGCGGTTAAAGATTTTCCCAATGCAAAAGTGGAAGCGCGCAGAGAACGAATGTATGTGATTTTGAACGGGGAAAATGACCGGGAAATCATCGACCGGATTAAAGGCATTTTCGGCATTCAATCGCTAAGCCCTGTCATCACCACATCATGGGACTTGGAAGAAATGAAAAAAGCGGCCTTGGAACTGGTTAAAAGCCGCTACCGGGAAGGAGACACGTTCAAAGTTTCCGCCAGACGGTCTGATAAAGGATTCCCGCTGAAATCAAACGAGTTGAACCAAACTTTCGGCGCCCATATTTTAAAAAATGTTCCCGGCATCAAAGTGGATGTTTCCCGGCCGGATATAACTTTGCAAATCGAGGTGCGCAAAAACGCCGTTTATTTGTCTTGTGAAAATATTCCCGGACCCGGCGGATTGCCGCCCGGTTCAAGCGGAAAAGCGATGTTGATGTTATCGGGGGGAATCGACAGCCCCGTTGCCGGCTATTTGTCCATGAAGCGCGGTTTGGAAATTGAGGCGGTGCACTTCTTCAGCCCGCCCTTCACGAGCGAACGGGCAAAGGATAAAGTGATCCAATTGTGCAAAAAGCTCGCCAATTACAGCGGCGGATACTTTGTCCTCCATATCGTTCCGTTCACGGAGATTCAAACGCTCATTCACAAACAAATTCCGGAAGGATATACGATGACAACAACAAGACGGATGATGTTGAGAATTACCGACCGGATAAGGGAAAAATTTTCCGGCATGGCTATTGTGACGGGGGAAAGCATCGGTCAAGTGGCAAGCCAGACGATTGAAAGCATGTATGCGATTAACGCCGTAACGTCCACCCCTGTCCTTCGTCCGCTCGTGACGATGGACAAATTGGAGATTATTGAAATTGCCAAGGAAATCGGCACATATGAAATTTCGAATTTGCCGTATGAAGATTGCTGCACCATTTTTGTGCCGCCAAAGCCGAAAACAAAACCAAAGAAGGAAAAAGTGGAATATTATGAGAGCTTTATTGACTTTGAACCGTTGATTGAAAAAGCCGTTCAGGAAACGGAAACGTTGACGATCGTTCCGGGACAAACGCAGGAAGAAGAAGAGTTTGAAGAACTGTTTTGAGGGGATTATTGAAACAATTACCAACGCCGCCGTTGCATGAAGGCCATGTGTATGACACATTCTATACTCACAAGGAGGTGATACACATGGCCAACAACAATGCTAACTCAAATCAATTGCTTGTTCCCGGAGCGGCCCAAGCGCTGGAGCAAATGAAGTATGAAATTGCTTCAGAATTTGGCGTGAACCTTGGACCGGAAACAACTTCCCGGGCAAACGGGTCTGTCGGCGGCGAAATTACCAAACGTCTTGTGCAAATGGCCCAGTCCCAATTGGGCGGCGGTTCATACCAATAAAATAAAGGGATGGCTTGAGGAAGCGGGTGCCGCCCGCTTCCTTTTTTGTGTTCCAAAATGCCCGATGGCTTTAAAAAACGCCCGTCCATTATCATTCCCCCAAGTGAACGGAATTCATGTGGAAAAAAGCAAAAAAAATGAAATATGTTAGGAAAAAATAATTTAAAAAAATTTAAATAATTCGGAAAATTTAGTATAATATCTTTAAAATAATTCATTGTTTTTACAAAATAGCCAATATATGACAAGGGGGAATGGTTGTGAAGATAGAAGATTTGATCGCTCCGGAAAAGTATAACCTTGTGTCTGAATTTGAAAAATACGCCGACGATCCTGGGCGTCTGGCGTTGAAATGGGAATCGGATACCGGTGAAACGAAGCAGATTACATACGCAGAACTCATAAAAAACGCCAACAAAATCGGGAACATTTTTTCAAAATACGGGCTGAAAAAAGGGGATGTCGTGTTGGTCATCGTTCCCCGTTTGATTGAAGCTTATGAAACATATATAGGCGCTTTGAAAGCCGGTCTCGTCGTGATTCCTTGTTCTGAAATGCTGCGTACAAACGACCTTCAATACCGGATTGTCCACGGGGATGCCAAAGCTGTTGTCAGCTACGCCCCGTATGTGGATCAATTTGAGGGTATAACGGAATTGGAGAAACTCAACAAATTTATTATTGGCGGAAAGGAAGAGGATTGGATCTGCATTGAGGAAGAAAAAGAAAACGTTTCCGATGAACTGGAACCGGCCGATACTCACAGGGATGACATGGCATTCCTCTCGTTTACGTCCGGTACGACCGGAAATCCAAAGGCAGCCGTTCACTCGCACGGATGGGCTTACGCTCATTTGCGGATTGCGGCCAAAAATTGGCTTGCCATTGAAGAAGGGGACATCGTTTGGGCCACGGCCGGACCGGGCTGGCAGAAATGGCTTTGGAGTCCGTTTCTTTCCGTTCTCGGCTCGGGAGCAACCGGTCTTTCCTATTACGGCAAGTTCGAGGCAAAGAAGTTTTTGCATCTACTTGAAAAATATAAAGTCAACGTTCTTTGCTGCACCCCGACGGAGTATCGCTTGATGGCAAAAGTTGACAATATCGGCGATTACAAACTTCCCCATCTCCGCAGCGCCGTATCGGCGGGAGAGCCGTTAAACCGCAATGTCATTGATACATTTAGAAAATATTTCAATGTAGATGTCCGCGACGGATACGGGCAAACAGAAAACACACTTCTTGTGGGGGTAACGAAAGATATGGCATTAAAACCCGGATCGATGGGCAAACCGCTCCCCGGGAATATTGTCGAAATCATTGACGAGGACGGAAACCCCTGCAAAGTGAACGAAGTGGGAGATATTGCCGTTCACCGGAAAACCCCCGCTTTATTCAAACGTTACTACAAAGATCCTGAGCGTACGGCGAAACAATTCCGGGGAGACTGGTATATTACCGGGGACAAAGCAAAGAAAGACGAAGACGGTTATTTCTGGTTTGAAGGCCGCGGCGACGATATTATTATCAGCTCCGGATACACGATCGGTCCGTTCGAAGTGGAAGATGCTCTTGTGAAGCATCCGTATGTGAAAGAATGCGCTGTTGTCGCCAGTCCGGATGAAATCAGAGGACATGTGGTAAAAGCGTTTGTTGTCTTGAAGGAGGGTGTGGACTCGAATCAACCGGATTTAATTCCCGAATTGCAAGAACATGTGAAGCGCTTGACCGCTCCTTACAAATATCCGCGCAAAATTGAATTTATTTCGGAATTGCCGAAAACCGTATCCGGAAAAATCAGAAGAGTGGAGCTGCGCAAATTGGAAGAACAAAGAGCGCTGCAAAAATAACCAAAATTTGCCGCTCTTTTTAAGGGGATGTCCAAGAAGTCAGGACAACTGACATTTTGGCTCCCCTTTTTAATGTCTTGAACAACCCCTTTTGGGCAAACGTGATTTTCGCCGCTGTTTTTTCCTTTGATTCCCCCGTTTTTGCATGATGCGGCCATTTGCGTTCTTTTTACATTTTGAAAAGCTTCTTTCTTATACTTTTCTCCCCCTTTCAGAGATAAATTTTGTTAAACTATTTTAAGTGGTGGAAATTTTGCGGAAAGTTGACGGTAATTGCTGCGCCTTTTTACTAAGAACGCCGCGGAACGCAATTTCTACTGTCCGCAGATGGGGAAGGGAAATCATGAAAGGGCGGGAACGGTAAAAAAATGACAAAAATTTTTTTATTGTCCCAAAAAATGAATCTTTTTGGCAGTGACATTCGTTAATAACAGGCAAGGGCGGTGCCGGCCGTCCTTTTGGCCGATAGCAGCGGAAAACGGGTAAAAGGCGACCGTTGACCGACTAAAAAAGCTTATGGAAAAGGGGAGAGGTATATGAATAAAAAACGGTGGGCGGCGCTGGGGATCGCTGCCTTCTTATTTGTAGCTTCGCTGATCGTCAATCTCTTTTCAACTTTTGCCTTTGGAGATGTATCTGATTGGTTCACCGATTCCACTCTGTCGGAAAAAACGCTTGAAGACGGGGATATGTTCAATCGCATTGCTGTTTTAGAAATTAACGGCCCCATTGAAGATACGGGAACGCCCGGTTCCATATTTGCCGTTGGCGGCTATAATCACAGATCTTTTATGGAACAAATGAATCAAGTGAAAAATGATGATACGGTCAAAGCCGTCATCATTAAGGTCAATTCCCCGGGAGGAGGAGTCGTGGAAACGGCGGAAGTCCATGACAAAATTAAAGAAATTCAGGAGGAAGCCGGCAAGCCGGTTTATATTTCCATGGGAACGATGGCAACATCCGGCGGATACTATATCTCTGCTCCCGCTCACAAGATTTTTGCGGCCCCTGACACGTTGACAGGTTCATTGGGTGTCATCATTCAAGGCTTCAATTTCAGCGGCCTGGCGGAAAAGTTCGGGGTCGAAGTAGTTACGTTTAAAAGCGGCCCGTACAAAGACATTTTGAGTTCGCTGAGGGATATGACAGAGGAAGAGAAGAAGATTATCGAACAGTTAATCGAAAACGCGCATAACCAATTTGTCAAAGTCATTTCCGAGGGGAGGGGGCTTCCGGAAGACGAGGTGCGTAAAATGGCCGACGGAAGAATTTATGACGGCCGGCAGGCGCTTGAACTTCGTTTAATCGACGGACACGGATATTTTGAGGACGTTCTCGAAACGGTCAAAGAAGAGCAGAAACTCAAGAATCCGATGGTGTTCACCTATTCGCAAGGGTATGGTTGGGAAAACTTGTTTTATTACGGAACGCAAAAGCTGATGAAAGATGATTTTGACATGGAAGTCCGCGCTTTGATTCAGACCCTTCAAGAAAAACATGCACCGCGGCTGATGTATTTATATTCTGAGTGAGGAGGGGAAAAAAATGACCGGTACGAATGTGTTCAATAGTGGCGGAGACAGTCTTTTTAAAGACCCCCTTCAACCGCCCGCGGAAGCAGCCGGGATGAAAGAAGAGGAGCACAACCGGACTAATCAGGACCATTTGGCGCAGACCCCGAAACAACAAACGCCAGGGGTGAGGTATGCCGGCTTTTGGATGCGCTTTTGGGCGTATTTGGCGGACCTTATCGTCATTGGCAGTATAAACCGCCTTCTGGTCAAGCCGGTGTTCCTGTATTTTGGCTGGGATCTTTCGGAATCGGGAATGTTTGCGCCCGCCGCCATAGCCTATGCGGTTGTTTTCTATGCCTATTTTGTGTTCATGACGAAAGCGTTCGGCCAAACTTTGGGCAAAATGATCTTCGGGCTCCGGGTCATTTCCCTTGAAGAGAAAAAGCTGACATGGAGCACGGTTCTTTTCCGGGAATGGATTGGACGCTACATTTCCGCAACGATTTGGATCTTGTATGCGGTTGTCGGCTTTACAGAGAAAAAACAAGGGATTCACGATATGTTTGCCGATACGACGGTCATCCATGAAGCCGAATCATATTTCAACCCTGCCGGCAGACAGGGGAATGTGAGCACAGTTTGACAAACGCGCGGAAAAAGTATATTTGCTATGTTGTCGAGGCCTTGCATATCAGCTGGTACTGATATGTAAGGCCTTTTTTTATGAAAAAGATTATTTTACATTTTGATATTTTTAAATGAGGCGGTTTTATTGTAAGTTTTTGGCAAATACTATCAGATTGAAAGGCAGTGGATGCACATTGAAATGGATTGTCATTTTTTCGGGCATTCTTTTCATTCTGCTAGTTATGATTCTTTTCTCGAGCGTCAACATTATCATCGATTACAATCACAAACAAGGAAAAGACAATTTGCACGTGATTATCAAGGGGCTTTTTGGGCTTTTCCGCTACAAATTGTCCGTACCCATGATAAAAGTGAGCAGGGAAACTCCCGGAATCAAGGTGAAAAAGAAAGCGGAAAAAGGGCCGGCAGAAACAGACGCAAGCGGGGGAAAGGACATTGTAACCCCGGAGGACATGTTGAAGAGCATAAAAGATTTCAAAACGTTAGTTGAACATATCAGCGGATTTTACAAGGTCGTCCGTTCGTTTTTGCGCAAAGTGTTTGTCGAATATTTGGAATGGCACTCAAAAATCGGAACGGGAGACGCCGCCATTACCGGCATGGCAGCGGGGGCTTTGTGGGCGGCAAAAGGAAATGTGCTCGGGCTTGTCGCCCGGTTGATGAAACTTAAAAAATTGCCAAAAATAACAATTACCCCCGATTTTCAATCAACTATTGCCGAGACTTCTATAAAATGCATGTTCCGTTTCCGATTAGGGAATGCTATTTTTGCTGGATTGAAACTGGTCAAATTGTGGAAAGGAGACGAGGCCCGGTTCAGAACAAGACCTTTATCCGTTTTATCCAAGGGGAAAACAAAATCTGTCTAGCATAAGGAGGAATTGTCATGTCCGATCATCCCATTCAAGCGCTAATGACGACAGCAATGGAAAATTTGAAAGAAATGATCGATGTCAACACGATCATCGGTGATCCGGTGGAAACGCCGGACGGAAGCGTCATCCTGACCGTTTCCAAAGTCCGTTTCGGCTTTGCCGCCGGCGGAAGTGAATTTATGGTGCAAGGTAATGCCCGAGATGGACAAGGACAATCGGATCTTCCATTCGGCGGAGGAAGCGGAGGCGGGGTATCGATCACGCCAATCGCCTTTTTAATCGTCAACGCCAAGGAAATCAAAATGGTCCATCTCGATGAAAGCACTCATTTGTACGAGCGAATCCTTGATCTTGCCCCGCAAGCGGTAGACAAGATACAGCAGATTATTTCCGAAAAAAAGCAAAACGGCAAAAAAGATCCGGACAAACCGGGCGGCAGCGGGGGAGGAGGGCAAACGCAAAGTTAAGGCGGACATTCGGACCAAATCAAAAAGTACGTCCGGCAATGTGCACCAAATCACATATTCCCTCCGCCTGTATCCAGGTTCAAACTCCCAAATACCGCAAGATGACGGTACGGAATTGTCAGCTTGAAGGAAATGATTCGGCAGCCTTCAAGCTTTTTTGTTGATTACGTCCGCCATCCCAATCCGTTTCGTTTGCAAAATGAAATTTTTGTATGTATTATTTACACTGTACAGAAAGTGTTAAAGGGGATGGATTTTATATGCCGTCAATTACATTTAAAGGAAAACCGGTCACCTTAATCGGACCAGAGATTAAACCGGGCGACAAAGCGCCTGATTTTACCGTTTTGGCAAATGATTTGACACCTGTCACGCTCGCTGATACGAAGGGCCAAGTTCGACTTATCAGCGTAGTTCCTTCACTGGATACCGGAGTATGCGATGCGCAAACGCGCCGTTTCAATGAAGAGGCGGCCAATTTGCCCCATGTAAAAATTTTGACAATCAGCGTGGATTTGCCGTTTGCCCAGAAACGCTGGTGCGGAGCGGCCGGAATCGAAAATGTGCAAACATTGTCGGATCACCGCGACCTCTCTTTCGGTAAGGCATACGGTGTTGCCATTAAAGAATTGCGCCTTTTGGCGAGGGCGGTTTTCGTCATCGATTCAAACGACACGGTCACCTATGCCGAATATGTACCAGAATCTACCAATCACCCCAACTACCAGGCCGCAATTGAAGCAGCCCGGGCTGCACGCTGAAAAAATTTGCACAGATCCCGTTTTGCGACGGGGTCTGTTTATTTTTTTGCCCTGTTTTTGCTGGTAAAATATCTAGCAGGGTTTCATGTTGGCCGGGGGACGACGGGTTAGGAGTATCCGGCCGCCTTTTCTTCTTTTGTTCATTTGCGTTAAAATATACAGTGACAAAAAGGAGTGATGGCAATGTCGAAAGTGGAGAAACTGTTTACCGTGTTTGATGAAACGGCGCAAATTTTGGCCGATGAATGTTCATATACATACTTGGAAGCACTGGCGGAAACAGGAGAAAATCTTTTTCAACAGTCCGTATTGCAAAAAGACATTGGCGACGAAGCCGCCCGCAAGCTTTTGGAAAAATATGAATCGGTCAATCTCGGCGAGTATTCAAAAGAAGAAATCCGCAAGTCCTTTCAACTTGCTTTGCTGAAGGGGATGAGAGACAGTGTGCAGCCCAACCACCAAATGACCCCTGATACGGTCGGATTGCTGATCGGATATTTGGTCGGCAAATTTGTGAAAGATTCGTCTTTGCGGATTTTTGATCCGGCTGTCGGCACGGGTAACTTATTGACAACGGTTGCCAATCAGCAGGAAGGGAAAGAGTTGATGCTGATCGGCAGCGAGGTGGACGATTTGTTGATTAAACTGGCCTATGTGAATGCCAATTTGCAACAGACGCCTGTTGAGTTGTTTCATCAGGACAGCCTTCAGCCTCTATTGGTTGATCCGGTCGATGTTGTTGTTTGCGATTTGCCGGTCGGGTATTACCCGGATGACGAAAGAGCGAAGGAGTACCGGCTGAAAGCGGATGAAGGCCATTCCTACGCGCACCATTTATTGATCGAGCAAAGCATCAACCATACTAAACCGGCGGGTTATTTGTTTTTTTTGATTCCGAACGGTCTGTTCGAAAGTCCGGAAGCTCCAAAACTCCGCGACTATTTAAAGGATGAGGTGCATATCCAATCGGTCATTAGTTTGCCCCGCACCATGTTTAAAAATGAAAAAGCGGCCAAAAGCATTTTTATCCTGCAAAAGAAAGGTCCCGAAACAAAGGCGCCGAAACAAGTCCTTCTCGTCGAGTTTCCGAGTTTGTCCAATATGGGTGAAGTGGAAAACATCTTGAGAAAAATTGATGCCTGGATAAAAGAAAACAAGTAAATTCGTCTGGGATGTCCGGCTTGGCGAGGTAGTTTTTTGAAAAGCCTTTGCAGATGAAAATTTACCGGCGATGATGGGGAAAGTAAGGACGATATTGAAATCCAAAAAAGGAGCGTAGAAACGGATGGCGAAGATCATCGCGATCAACGCAGGGAGTTCGTCCTTAAAATTTCAGTTGTTCCACATGCCGGAAGAGACGGTGATTACAAAAGGCGTCATTGAAAGAATCGGACTGAACGATTCCATTTTCACGATTACCGTAAACGGGGAGAAACAGTCGGAAACGGCCGATATTCCCAATCATGAGGTTGCCGTAAAATTATTGCTGGACAAACTGACACAGCTGGGAATTATAAAATCATTGGATGAAATTGACGGCGTGGGCCACCGGGTTGTTCACGGCGGCGAGGAGTTTACCGATTCGGTCGTCATTAACGAGCACGTGTTGGAGACGATTGAAAAGATTTCTGAATTGGCGCCCCTTCATAATCCCGCCAATGTGACGGGGATTAAGGCTTTTAAGAAAGTTCTTCCGAATACGCCTTCTGTCGCTGTATTTGACACGGCTTTTCACCAGACGATGCCTGAAAGTTCATTCTTATACAGTTTGCCGTACGAGTATTATGAGAAGTACGGTATCAGAAAGTACGGCTTTCACGGCACTTCCCATAAATATGTATCTTTGCGGGCAGCAGAAATTTTAAATACTCCGGTTGAAAATCTTCGTTTGATTTCATGCCATTTGGGAAACGGCGCCAGCATTGCCGCCGTGTATAAAGGAAAATCAATCGACACTTCCATGGGTTTTACGCCTTTGGCCGGAGTCACGATGGGAACGCGCTCGGGAAACATTGATCCGGCCCTTATCCCTTACATTATGAAAAAGACAGGAATGACCGCGGAGGAAGTTGTGGAAGTGTTAAACAAAAAGAGCGGTCTTCTCGCACTCTCCGGCTTTTCCAGCGATCTCCGCGACATTGAAGAAGCGGCCGAAAAAGGGAATGAGCGGGCGGAACTCGCCCTTGAGGTATTTGCCAGCCGCATTCATAAATATATTGGTTCTTATGCTGCAAGGATGTACGGAGTGGATGCGATTATTTTCACCGCCGGCATCGGTGAAAACAGCCCGTCCATGAGGGAGCGTATTTTAAAAGGTTTGGAATTTATGGGCGTCTACTTTGACCCGTCGTCAAATCATGTCCGGGGCGAAGAAGCGTTCATCACATATGACCATTCCCCCGTAAAAGCGCTGGTGATTCCGACCAATGAAGAAGTGATGATTGCCCGCGATGTGGTCCGGCTCGCCCTGTAACGGTCCCACTCCCTGTCCGGATAATTCCGTTGCCGCCCGGAAAATTATGCTATACTAAAAGCAAAATGAGAGCGTTGGAAGAAGGGAGCTATTGTATGGGACTGACAGACAGGGAAAAAACGGTTCTCCACGAAATTTATGAGTGGGAACAAAAGCTTTTTCGCCTTGAGCCCAATGACTTGCAGGCAACTTACGACAAATATGTGGAAAGCACCTTTTCCCTTTTGCCGGAAAAGGTGCAACATGAATTTTTTTCGAAAATAGACACATGGTTGTTTCATCTTCATTCCATGATTCAAAGTTCGCGGGTGCAGCATGAGGCGCAGGAAAGAGTTTTGACAGAAGGAAGAATTTTTGATGATACGATTTCGCATATCGGCGATATGAAGAAATTGAATATCGATCAGCTTCAGTACATAGCCAACCGGCAAATCGCATTGCACCGCCTTTATTCTTTTGCCCAAGGCGGCCTTGCCGGAACCGGTAACGCCGTCTTTCTTGGAACGGATTTATTGGCGGCTGCCGTGATCCATTTAAAAATTGTGCAACTGCTTGCCATGATTTACGGAAATGACGTGCAAAAACCGTTTGAAATGATGACCTCCCTTAAAGTGTTTTACTCAGGTTCCCTCCCGGCGCGCATGCAAGGAAACAGCTGGCGGCAGCTTTTGGATGAATGGAAGTCGGCTGATAAACCTTACTTTTTTGACGGTTCAGAGGAAATTGTTGACCATGCCTGGATCGATCACATGATCAAGCAAGTGTTCAAATACTCGGCCATTTTGGCCTTCCGCCGAAAAAAATTGCAAGGAATCCCTTTCATCAGTATCGGGATTGGCGCCGGGGCCAATTACCGGATGACGAAAAGGGTGACGGAGTTTGCCCATAAATACTACCAATTGAGATATTTGCTTGAAAAGGAGAACGGTTAATGAGTACGATTGAGCACAAAAAAGAAGCCCCTCGGGCGGTTACTTGCAAAGTGATAACTGTCAGTGATACGAGAACAAAGGAAGATGACAAAAGCGGAAAGTTAATCATTCGGCTGTTGGAAGAGGCAGGGCACCGGATCGGCGATTATGTCATTGTCAAAGATGAGATGGAAGAACTCAGAAAGGAAATTTTAAAAGGAGCTTCCGATGATGACATTGATGTGATCATTACGAACGGCGGGACAGGGATTGCCAAAAGAGATATAACGATCGAAACGGTTCGGGAGCTCGTTGATAAGGAACTGCCCGGATTCGGCGAATTGTTCCGCATGCTCAGCTATCAGGAGGATATCGGTCCGGCGGCATTTTTATCCCGGGCCACCGCCGGAGTGATCAATAATACAGTCATATTTTCCACTCCCGGTTCATCCGGGGCGGTTAAATTGGCGATGAACAAACTGATCCTCCCCGAAATCACCCATGCGGTCAGGGAAGTCCGCAAAGATCTCCGTTAGAAACGGAAAGGCTGTCTCGTGTGAAAGAGATCGAACATTTTCTGTCATCTCTTTCAGAGACAGCCTTTTCTATATTTGAATTGGAGCGGGAAGGCGCACAACTCTTGGAAATGTCGTCGGGAAGGCATCAGTGTAAAGGTTTGCTTGCTGAAGAAACTTCATTCTTGCGGAACCAAATCCAAAGATCGTTAATAATGGAAGCCAATTCAGAAATTTCTTCATTTAATTGACAAGAGATGTCAAAATCAGTTTCTTCTGAAAGTTGTTTTTGCTTTACGTTGATTTCTTTTTCAAGTTCGGCAATTCTGTCAGGAATTGTTCCGCGGATGACTTCCCATTGGTACAAAACCGAATTCCTCGTTTCTTCAGATAAATCGTTCAGGTTGTCCAAAAATGTGGGGACGGGAATGCCCAGCCGTTTGTCATGCATGAAAAGTTGCACCGTCATCTAACCTCCTTTGTGAATTTCCGCGCGTTCTTTTAATTTTATTGTACTACACATAAAACACAGGTTCTAGATAATTTGTGAGAATATTGTTTCAATTTTTCGACAGTTTGTTCAGAAATATATGAAAACTTACTGATAAATACCCGCCAACATTGAATTTCTAAAAAGAGGCCGGTCGCATGCGGCAAACTTATTATAACAGAGTTTTTGCAAAAACAAGGTCTTTATGCGGTCCGGGACCGGAAATGAATTTATCTTTATTCATTTTGAATAATAAGTATTGAAAAAGTTAATTAAAATTGATAAATTGGATAACAAGACAAAAGCATAAAAATATATTCAGCTGAATATTTATACGTTGGCAATAAGAGGAGGAAATTGGAAAGATGGGAAATCCTAAAGTGGTGCTCGCTTATTCTGGAGGTTTGGATACTTCCGTTGCGATTAAATGGTTGCAAGATAAAGGCTACGATGTTATAGCTTTATGCCTTGATCTCGGTGAAGGAAAAGACTTGGATTTTATAAAGGAAAAAGCGTTAAAAGTCGGAGCCATCAAATCTTATGTCCTTGACGTAAAAGAAGAGTTTGCTAATGAATATGCATTAATCGCTTTGCAGGCACATGCATTGTACGAGGGAAAATATCCGCTCGTTTCCGCGCTGTCCCGCCCCCTGATTTCGAAAAAACTGGTTGAAATCGCCGAGAAGGAAGGGGCGATTGCTGTAGCCCACGGCTGCACCGGAAAAGGAAACGACCAAGTGAGATTTGAAGTGTCCATCATGGCTTTGAATCCGGAACTGAAAGTTTTGGCGCCGGTTCGTGAATGGCAATGGTCCCGCGAAGAGGAAATAGAATATGCGAAAAAGAACGGGATTCCGATTCCCATCGACCTTGACAGCCCCTATTCCATCGACCAGAACTTGTGGGGCAGAAGCAATGAATGCGGAATTTTGGAGGATCCGTGGATCGCTCCCCCGGAGGATGCCTATGAATTAACAACGGCGCTGGAATACACACCCGATGAGCCGGATATTATCGAAATTGATTTCGAACAAGGGGTGCCGGTCCGCTTAAACGGCAAATCTTATTCTTTGGCTGAATTGATTTTGGAGTTGAATGCATTGGCCGGAAAGCATGGAATCGGACGGATTGACCATGTGGAAAACCGCCTCGTCGGCATCAAGTCCCGTGAAATTTACGAAACGCCGGGAGCAACCGTGTTAATCACCGCCCACAAAGAATTGGAAGACTTGACACTTGTAAAAGAAGTGGCCCATTTCAAACCGGTGATTGAAAAGCAAATTACGGAAAATATTTATAACGGCCTTTGGTTCTCCCAGTTGATGGATGCCTTGAAGGCTTTCTTGAAGGAAACACAAAAATACGTAACCGGCACGGTAAGAGTGAAGCTCTTTAAAGGCCATGCCATCGTTGAAGGAAGAAAATCCCCTTATTCCTTGTATGACGAAAAATTGGCCACTTACACGGCGGAAGATGAATTTGACCACAGCGCCGCTGTCGGCTTCATCAATATTTACGGGTTGCCGACAAAAGTGCAAAGCATGGTGCAAAAAAATAAGAAGGTGACAGTGTGAAAAAGCTTTGGGGCGGAAGATTCACCAAGACGGCCGAAGAATGGGTGGATGAGTTCGGCGCTTCCATTTCCTTTGACAAGGAACTTGTTTTTGAAGACCTGGAAGGAAGCATCGCTCATGTGACCATGCTGGCAAAATGCGGGATTATCACCGAAGAGGAAGGCGCCCGCATTAAAGAGGGGCTTGAAATTTTAAAGGAAAAAGCCGAAAAAGGGGAACTGGAATATTCCGTCAAACTGGAAGACATTCATCTAAATTTGGAAAGCCAGTTGACGGAAATGATCGGGCCGGTCGGCGGCAAGCTTCATACGGCAAGAAGCCGGAACGACCAGGTGGCCACCGATATGCATCTGTACTTGCGGAAACAGATTCTTGCCATCATTGAGTTGATTAAAGAGATGCAGGAAGCCCTCCTTGAAAAAGCGGAACAGCATGTGGAGACGATTATGCCCGGCTATACCCATTTGCAGAGAGCGCAGCCGATTTCTTTCGCCCATCATTTAATGGCTTATTTTTGGATGCTGGAAAGAGACAAGGCCCGCTACCGCGAATCGTTGAAGCGGGTCAACATCTCTCCTCTGGGGGCGGGTGCCCTGGCCGGAACAACATTTCCCATTGATCGGGAAATGACCGCCGAACTGCTCGGGTTTGACGGAATTTATGAAAACAGCCTCGATGCGGTCAGCGACCGGGATTTTATTGTCGAGTTTCTGTCCGACAGCGCGATTTTAATGATGCATTTGTCCCGCCTGGCTGAAGAAATCATTTTGTGGTCTTCCCAGGAATTTCAGTTTATTGAATTGGATGACAGTTTTTCCACGGGAAGCAGCATCATGCCGCAAAAGAAAAATCCCGATATGGCCGAACTGATCCGGGGGAAAACGGGCCGGGTTTACGGAAATCTAATCGGCTTGCTCACCGTCCTAAAAGGACTTCCCCTTGCTTACAATAAGGACATGCAGGAAGATAAAGAAGGCATGTTTGATACGGTGAAAACCGTTACCGGTTCATTAAAGATTTTTGCCGGCATGATCCGCACGATGACGGTGCGCACGGAACATATGAAGGAAGCGACAAGGAAAGATTTTTCCAATGCGACGGAATTGGCAGACTATTTATCCGCCAAAGGGGTGCCGTTCCGGGAGAGCCACGAAATTGTCGGAAAGCTTGTGTTAACATGTGTGCAAAAAAACTGTTATTTGGCTGATTTGCCCCTTGAAGAGTTTAAGAAGGCCCATCCCCTTTTTGAAGAAGACATTTATGAAGTGTTAAAACCGGAAACGGCCGTTCAAAGGAGAAACAGCGCCGGCGGAACCGGTTTTGAACAAGTGCGCATAGCGATAAAAAAAGCCCGGAAAATGTTAGAAGAACAAACTGAATGAATGGGAATGCCAAAAAAGGCTTTCTCCAAAGGGAATTTCCCTAGGAGAAAGCCTTTTTTTCTATTCGTTACGTACTATCAAGACATCCACCTTCGCGTGGCGGGCAATATTTTCAGAAACGCTTCCAATTAAGAATCTTTCGACAGCGTTTAAGCCTGTTGCTCCGCACACGATTAAGTCCGCTTCATATTTTTTGGCGATGTCTCTGGGAATCTTGATTTTTGGCGAACCGTAATCGATTGTATAATCCACTTCGGCAACGCCGGCATCCAAAGCTTGCTTTTTATATTTTTCCATCATTTCGCCGGCAAACCGGTCAGCTCTTTCCGCAATGGTGCTGTCAAATGCTTCCACAGAGGCGAATGTTCTTGTGTCGATAATGTGGGCCAGCACCATTTTGGCATTGTGTGATTTGGCAATTTCGATGGCTTTGGCAAGGGCCCTTTCTGATTCTTTTGATCCATCAACAGCAACCAGTATTGTTTTATAGTTAAATTTCATGGCATTCACTCCTTTTTCTAAATTATACTACGTTTTTGACAAGAATGGCTGTAACAAATTTTTGAATAATCCAGAAAAGCAACTTTTTTATGTTGGATGTATTGATGTCAACGTTTGTGCAAAAAAAGTTTACGGAAATAGTGTAACTTTTCTTAATCATTGTTTTTAATAAATGGTATAGTATGATTATG
>CALKIU010000123.1 GCA_937995745.1 uncultured Bacillaceae bacterium
TTGGAATAAATTGGCGGGACGGGGAACCTGTCCCCATGTCCCGCCCCATGTTCTATATGATGTTTGTATAGCTGCCGAATAGGATGAAAAGGAAGATTATGAATGCATATAATGCACAGCCGATGATGCCGGTAATGAGGCCGGCGGTTGCCAATCCCCTGCCGTTGTATCCGAATTTGTCAATTTCGTTGAAGGCTTTTTTTGCAATGACGATGGCTATGATTCCAATGATGAGTCCGATGTAAGGGATGATGATGGATAATATTCCGAGTACAAGGGAGGCAATAGCTTTGTTGCTCGTGGGTTGGTGGGCTTGAGGTTCGTTTTGGCTCATTTTTCTTTCCTCCAAACGCTTTTGACTGAACGGGAATTTGCGCTTAAAAAAGTGTAGCCAGTCCGAGCCAGAATGCGAGTTTGATGGCCAATGTTACGATTCCGGTGACAATGCCTGTTATGGCAAAACCCTTTTTGACGTGTTTCGTGGCGGCGATGCCTCCAAAAATAATGGCCAAAATGGCCAAAGGATATGGGATGACCGGAATGAAGAATAAAACCAAACCAATGATGCCTAACACAAATGCCGCTACGGCCAATCCGTTTGCCGCCTGAGCCGGTTGGACATAAATCGTATCGGGTTTTTGCTGATCCATAGGACCCCTCCTTTTTAAAAATAGTTCAATATAATTCCCTTTCGTGTAAAAAAGTCGCGGGGGAATGAGGGGAGTCACTTGCGTGAAGTTTTTGGAGCAAGGACGGTTTTGCGGCCGGCACATTAAAACCGGACAACCGGTATCTGCCGAATTTCTAATTTGAATTTTTGAAGATTCATGATTTAGTTCATGCCACCCCCCTGTCTGCATGTTTTCAAATTTACAATATGTGGTTCAGATTCATAATATTCCGTTTGGTTATAATGGAAAGAAAAACATTTGGGGAAATCCTTGTATGAATATAAATTAGTGGCGATACTATGATATAAAACGAAGGAAATGGGATAAGCAACAATTGTGTTTTTCACGGAATGTTGCAATAATTTTTTGCAACGGTTGTAAAGCAAGCTAATTTGGAAGCGGCATATTTGATGGTATTGGGCAAGATGTTCATGGAAAGCAGTACGTGGAAAAGAGTGATTAAAGATGGTGGCAATTTGTGGATCCAGACGGCGAGACGGTTGATTTTGGAGAAGAAAGTATTTCACAGGTGATATCATGTAAGCGGCTGGAGATCATATAATAAAGAAAAGATATGCCAATAAACAAATATAATCATTGATTTTATTGTTATGTGATGATTAGGTTAATGCGGATTTTGGCATTCCTATTATTTAGGTTTCTTTTGCGATTGAAATTTGTATATTGTTGACGAACCACAAAGCTATGCTTGATTAACAAAAATCCTCCTGTTCCCGCACTTCTTAATGAACGGGAGGATTTTTTCCATTCTGGCAGTTGCACAGTATTTATATTTTATTCGTTTTTCACCGGTTGCCGGAACCGCGGTACAAAGCCAACACCGCGGCCATTAAGAAGAACACTCCCGGGATATAGCTTTTGCCGATTGTAAAAAGTCCTCCCAAAACAACGGGGATGACAAGAATCATTCCCGCATTTTGTGTGCTGATCGTTTTTTAAAAAATGTACCTAGACAATCCTAAAATGGCGGAAACCACGGGGACAACAACAGTAATCCGCCGTTGAAATTTACCCAGTTAACCAGGCGGTACAAAGAATCCAGTTAATCAGATGATGTCCCCATTTCTAAATCTCTAACGACCTCCCTGTCATCAAGTAAAGGAGATATCCTGCCGCAAAAAAGGTCAATACCCGTAAAAAAGTCCCCAACTTCTCCGGAACACCTTTCCGTTTTTCTATCCAAATCTTTTACCCCTGCCCCTTCAAAAAACAATCTCAACAGATATGATTAATGGCCTTTTTATCTATATTTGTCTTTTAAATTCCATGAACCATTTAACCGGTTTTATGTGGATGAATATTTTTTGAAAAAAGAGAGTAAAAATGTGGGAGCTTTTATTTAAAGGAATTTTTAATGGATACAGAAATGGCAATTTGAAGGAGTTCTGACTGCCGTAAGAATCCCGCAAGAGGTGTTTGCTGTCCTTATTCAAAAGTTTATTTTAAGCATTTTTTTGTGGGCATTTTATTGGAGCTTATTGGAATTTTGGGACACCGTACCTGTCCCCGTGTCCCTTCTTTTGGCTGTTTTTTACAAAAAATCGAAAAAATTTGGCAATACCTCCGGATTGCGTCATTTTGGGGTTGTTTGGAGGGTTTTTTGAAAATAAGATATCAGTAGATTTATTAGTTGGTATAGGGAAAGGGGTAGAGAAAATTGTTTAAGAGAATTTTGTTTGTTTTGTTGGCGGGTTTGGTTATTTTGAGCGGTTGTCAGGAAAAGGAAAAGAGCAGCGGGGTGGATGAGCAGGGTTCCGCCGGGAATGCCGAGGAAGAGACGGTTGATGGGCAGGATTCTGAGAATAGGCCTTCAAAACCTGAGCCGAGGGAACCTGATTCTGTTTCGCTTGATGAGATAAGGTTTGGTAAGCAGGAAGATGTGACAGGTACCTGGATGAAGATATTGGGTTTTCGCCGATAACGGCTGCCGGCAAAAAGCTTTTGTTGTTTAATCCGCATGAGGGTTTGTACTATTATTACTTTCCTAAAAGTGAAAGAGTTTGGATTTCAAGCGGTTATCATTCAAGGGTGGCCGTTTCGGATGATTTGAGTTATGTGTTTTTCGTCGAGGAAGAGATGGAGAGCGGCGGTAAAATGCCCCTTTCCCTGATAAAGATGCATAATACCAATGGAACTGAACAGCAGATTTTTTATGAAGGAAAGGAAGGGGAAAGCATTGACAGTCTGTTTTTCCATGACAATTATGTATATTTTACGGTGAAAGAAGCAGACAAAGAGACTTTGTATGCGAAAGCGGTGTTTGATAAAGAGAAAATACCGGCGCTGGAGCAAGAGTATTCCGTCCCGGTGACCGGTTTGATCACGAAAAACAGCAAGGGTTTGTATATATATCGACCGGAGACGAAGAGCCTGGAGTTGATTGCACCGCCGGGGAAAAAGGGAGAGCGGATTGCGGTTGAAACGGAGAATGAGATGGAGAATCCATGGCTGGTGAAAATTAACGATGAGAATGACGTGTTTGTAATCTATGAGGATGCAAAAGGGAATGTGCATAAGTCAGTAAACGGCAAGAATGTGGGGGAGTTTACTTATCTTGATGATGTAGTGCTTTATGAATGGTACGACAACCGGCATTTGATCGTGTGGGAGTATCCAAAGCTGTATTTGCTGGACAGTGAGACATTGAAGGAGAAGGTGCTCGCAATGGGGGTAAACAGCTTCGCGTTGGATGGCGCAGATGTATATTACAATGATGAAAATAACAGGTTGTTTAGATTGAAGAGAAAATAGAAAGTGGAGGTTGGATCGTGGCTCGGGGCGCCGGGTTGCGGTTCAGCCTCGTTTTTTGGCATAAAAACCCGGCGGGGCTTGTTTTGGGGAAACGGTTCAGGCCTTGGTGGTCTGGCTCGCTTGGTTTAGGTTGTGGTTCGGTCGAGGCTTGGTCCGGGGTTGGTTCCCGGCTTGAGGCTTGCGGATGCGGTTCGGTTTCTCTTTTTCTGTCTGCGGTTGGGATACTCGCGGGTTGCGGGCCGGGAGCGTGTTCTGTGGATCAAGGGGGGCCGATCCAAGGGGTTCCTGTTTTTTATCGCTTTGAAAAAAATATTTGTAAAAATAATTACAAAAATGTCCTATCAATGATTTATACTGAGTTTAATGCAGTTTCAAACGGGATAAGAATTCAGGAGAGGGGAAGCGGCGTGAGCAAAGAAGAAATACTGGTATATCGTTTTGAAAAAGTGATCGACGCACCGATAGAGGTCGTGTTTGACTGGCTCAACAATGATGAAAAAATAAAACTGTGGAATACAACGGTTGTGGAAAATATTTATGAATCAGAGGAATTAAAACCGGGAACAAGATATCAATCTGTTCAAAAAATAGGAAATATGACGTACACCATTCATTGCGTACTGACAGAATATGATCCGCCCTACAAAGCGGTTGCTCATACTGAAACCAAAGAAGGCACAAGCATCACCAAGTATTTTTTGTCCGAAGAAAATAACAAAACCAGATTAACAATAGAGGCATCCATCGTACCGAGCAACTTTATTTACAAAACAGCGGCAAAACTCCTTGGCAAAAAAGCCGCCCAAAAACTGAACCTAAACGAACAATATGAAAGACTTGTCAAATGCATAGAAAAAGATATTAACCACTAATTTGTGCCTGGTTAAGGGCTGGGTCATGGCTGGGTCTTGGGGACAGAACCCACTGGCGTTGCACGAATATAAGTAATTTTCATTAATAGAATATAATGGAAACATACTTTCTAAACTAATAGAAAAAAAGGGAATGGGTACTAATGAGACCTTGTTCCCGTTTTTTTTTCAATATGCAGTTTTGAATTTTTGTTTGCACCTTTTCTTCTTATTTATGTTTTCTTTTTTTCTTTCCGTTTTAATCAAAGCGACAGTCCCGAAAAAAGGAGTAGGGTTCGGCTTTGGCGGAGCCTTTTGTCTTCCTTTCGACGTTTTATTCTTATTACGGTTTAAAATTTTTATAAATGAATCCGCCCTCCGATAAAGGTAAGTTTGTAATAATCTAAAGAATTCCCATGTTGTTTTATTTGGTTTAGTTTTTAATTTCATGATCAGAGTAAGGCCGTATGCAAACATAGCCAGAAACATTTTATTCCAAATACCTTGCGGTTTTGTGCTCCAGATTTTTGTAAATCTTAAATGTTGTTTAACCCATTTAAAAAACAATTCGATGGTCCAGCGTGCGCGGTAAATTTCTATCACTTGTATATCAGTTAAATCAAATCGATTCGTAAGAATTCGATAAACTCTATTCCTTTCATCCACAAACTCTATCTAAGTGAACAGGTTTTTGAGAGACGTTGAAGCACGCCTTAGCATCTTTCATAACGTATGGATGCGTAGGAGTATATTCTTCAAGGAAACCCTGAACGAAGAGATTTTGATACCCGTACGACAAATGATACCTCTTTTTCTTGCCAAGCTAACAGGTTCTCTCTTGAAGGATATCAGCGATCCATAGCGCAAATGGCATCAGATTCTTCGAACATTACATCTGAACTTTCAAAATCACTCCTGTACCATTGATGGGACTATCTTGTTCCGGATATGCAATATCCGGCGACGCTACTACCAGCCTTGTATGCATTTTTACATAGGTATGTTTCTGCGAAACATATGCGCAATCACATAGATTCTTTGGCAGGACAAGATCTGTTGAATCAATGATTTTCAATGTGCCTAAGCTGTTGGGCAGCCTTTTTAATCCCTTTGTAAGTTCACTTATTTTCCTTACAAGTTTAAGGTCTACCCTTTCTACAATAGGAGCTTTTTTTCTTTTGTGTAAATGCATATTTAAGAGAAATTAGGAAATATTTATAATCATGCAACGCCAGTAGACAGGTCCGTCGTCTCGCTAAAATATGCCAACGAATCATGCAAGCAATGGTGGGTCGGGGGAAAGTTTTAAGTCCCCGGCAGCAAAGACTATTTCAGAATAATTTTAAGACAAGTGTTAAATTCCGTATTTTGTCAAAACATCCTGCATAATTACAGGTGTTGTTATGAGATAATAGGAATTGGGACAGGAGCGATTGGAGTCCGTCTGTTTTGAAATGCGGTCTTTTTAGTCTTTTTATTTGAGGATTTAGAAAATGGAACAAGGAACCCGTCCCCCAGTCCCATCTTATTATGAAATTTAGAAAATGGAACAAGGAACCTGTCCCCCAGTTCCAAAGGAGGAAAACGTTATGGCGGAAAAATTTTTGGTAAGTATTACTCATGGGAAAAATGATTTGAATAAGGCGACTGCCGGGTTTAAAGTTGCCAATGCGGCTCTGGCGTCCGGCAGGGTAACGGCTGTACTGCTAAATATTGAAGGGGCTTACCTCGGTTCAAAAAACTTTGCAGATGATCTTCAGGAGGAAGGTTTTGCTCCGCTGGTAGAACAGATGGACCAATTTCTTGAAGATGGAGGGATTATTTGGGTTAGCCGCTCTTGTTTCGAAAAATGCAATTTGAGTAAAGAGGATTTAATTGACGGCGCTTCTATTGTTGGTGAAGAGAGAATCGTTGAATTTTTGAGTCAAAGCGCCGCTTCTATTACATTTTAATTTGCCGGATCGTTTTTGTTGAATCGCCGGGCGGTAATAATATCGGGAAATGGCCAAATCCGGATAGGTGTTTGAAGCCATTTCCTTTTTTATTTTTGGCTGTGTTAAAGTTTAGTGTTGATTTTTAGTCAAAAAATAAGGAAACCGTAAT
>CALKIU010000124.1 GCA_937995745.1 uncultured Bacillaceae bacterium
GTGAGTTTGTCCAAAAAGCGGGTGAATTTGGACAAAGCGGTCAAAAAAACGTGTGAGTTTGTCCAAAAACTATTTAAAAGTTTTTCGCAGGGGATTGCTTGTTGTTCCGCCGAAGGAAGGAAAGCAGCAGACGGAACAGGTGAAAAGGGAGGTCGCGGTTCCCGCCGTCACCATGAGTGTTCATGGTGATTTTTGTATCCAAAAAGCGCGCTCCGCATTCATCCGGGAAAAAGACGGACGGGATTTCCGGGCGATTGATGAATGTCGAACTTCCAAGCCCAAGGAAACATGATTCCTCCTTTTTATCCTGCCGGGAAGTTTGCCCCGCAAGTGTACCTGCCCAAGTTTTTTTGAAAAAAGCCGGAATATTCCGTGACATTTTTCCGAAAATCATTGGACATCTGTGCTGCCGGTGCAAATATCCCTGAAGGACAAGCGTATAAATTTGCGCATAACGGGGTTTCCGTCTATGTCCGCAAACGGCAGAGTGAATATATATAAGCAACCGGACAAGGACAGACAAGCAATTAAAGGAGGAACATTATGAAAAAAGCTTTCAATCAGTTTTGCCATCACCGCTTTTTCCCCGGAAAGAAGGAATCTGCTGATGGGCATTGAAACGGGAATTACACTTGTCGTGTTTATTGTAACCATGCTGATGATATTTTGGAGGCCGAGCGACATGCACGAAGCCTGGCCCGCTTCCATCGGCGCAATGGTTATTTTTCTGACGGGAATGATTTCCTATGAAGATATTGTGGACATACTCAATAAAATCGGCGGGGCGTCCGTCACGATCATTGCCACCATCGTCATGGCCGTCATACTGGAAAGTTTCGGGTTTTTCCACTGGGCGGCGGCCAGACTCGGAGCATTGGCCAAAGGTTCGGGATTGCGCCTCTATTGGTATATACAATTATTGTGTTTCCTCATGACCTTCCTCTTCAACAACGACGGCAGCATCCTAATCACAACCCCGATACTCATTTTGCTTCTGAAAAATTTGGGCCTGAAACCGTACCGGCAAATTCCCTATTTGCTGACCGGAGCTTTGACGGCCACCGCATCGAGCGCTCCGATCGGCGTCAGCAACATCGTCAATTTGATCGCTTTGGAGATTGTTGACATGACGCTTTACATGTATACGGCAATCATGTTTGTTCCGGCGACATTGGGGCTTCTTTTTATGTCCTGGCTGATGTATGTGGTCGTCAAAGGCAGCCTGCCCAAAAAACTGCCGGAGCTGCAATATGATTTGGAGGAAGTTTTTTTCACCAAAAATTTTCATCCCTTGAAAAGGAGTTTCAGCGCGTCCGCGAAAAGAAAGCGCACTGCCTTCATGGCTAAAATTCTTTTGTTTGTCCTGTTGATTCGCTGTTTGTTGTTTGTCGCATCTTTTCTGCAAATTCCCATCGCCGCCGTGGCCATTTCCGGCTCGTTCGTCCTTCTTTTGTACCGGTGGCATCACCTGCGGACCAATCCTGCCGATATCTTGAAAAAAACTCCGTGGCAAATCTTCGTGTTTGCGTTCTCCATGTATTGCATTATTTACGGCCTCCACAATGCCGGATTGACTGATTTGCTCGTAAAAGTGTTTGAACCGATCGTCAGCCAGGGACTGTTTTATGCCAGCATTTCCATGGGAGGACTCGTTTCCGTCTTGTCCAATTTGTTCAACAACCATCCGGCCTTAATGGTCGGGACCATTGCCTTGACGGAGATGGGCCTCGACCCCGTGACATTAAAAACGATTTATCTGGCCAATATTATTGGAAGCGATATGGGCTCGCTGCTTTTGCCGATCGGCACCCTTGCGTCCCTGATTTGGATGCAGATTCTCCGGAAAAACAAAATCAAGGTGCGCTGGAAAGATTATTTGCGGGTCACCGTTCTCGTCATCCCGATTTCCACAGTCTTTACCCTCATTTTGCTCTATTATTGGGTCCACTTGTTTTTTGCTTAATAAAGAAGGTTTCCGGTAAATAGAGAATGACGCAAGTATTTTTTGAAAAATTGCCGGTTTTTATAAAAATTTGCCAGCAAGCCGTAGTAAATCTCCAGTACCATGATATAAGTCAGTCACCACGAATTCACCGATAAACGGACGGAACCCGCCGTAAAATGGCCATAACGGCAGGGGGCTCAGCGATTTCGGAAAAAATGCCCGGATCTGTTGGCTGTTGCGGTCATCTCATCATTTTCCGGAAAAAAGGCCTCGTCCCGGTTGCCCGGCCTGCGCTGCGTGCCTCCTGGTTTCAGCATAAAGAGGCCAATGCCGGTTTTCGCAAAAAAAAATGCCCCGGCCATAGAGCCGGGACACGCGGACGTTCCGGATGAAATTACATTTTGACAATATTTCTGCCCCGCGCTTGACCGCGCAAAATCGCTGTTAACGTTTCGGGCAGTTCTTCCAGGGAGATGACCCGTTTGATGCGGTGGATGACATCCGGTTTATATTCAGCGGCCAGTTTGCGCCAAATTTCTTTTCTGAGGGGCATTGGGCAGTAAACAGAATCGATGCCCAACAGATCGACTCCCCGCAAAATAAACGGGAACACAGTGGCGGGCAGCTCCGAACCGCCGGTCAATCCGCTTACAGCCACGGCGCCGCCGTATTTCGTTTTGCTGAGCACGGCAGCAAGGCTTCTTCCGCCGACCGGGTCGACGCACGCGGCATATATTTGCTTGTCGAGAGGCCTGATAAATTCGCCGCAAACTTCTTCCCGCGGGATGACTTCTTTGGCGCCGATTTCTTTTAAATAGTCGTGCTGGTCTTTTTTGCCGGTGCTGGCGATCACATCATATCCTCTTTTGGCCAAAATGGCTGTGGCAATGCTTCCCACGCCGCCTGTTGCCCCTGTTACAAGAACCGGCCCCATGTCAGGGGTGAGTCCCCTTTCCTCGAGACGATGAATCGACAAGGCGGCCGTGAAACCGGCTGTGCCGTAAATCATCGCTTCTTCCAAAGTCAATCCTTCCGGCAGGGGAACGATCCAATCGGCGGGGATTCTCGCATACTCGCTGAATCCGCCGTAGTGGGTGACGCCGATTTCATAGCTGGTGGCAATAACTTCGTCTCCTTCTTTGAAGCGAGGGTCGGACGATTCCACAACGGTGCCCGCCAAGTCGATTCCGGGAATAAACGGATAGCTTTTCACAATTTTGCCGTTCGGAATGCTGGCCAGTCCGTCTTTATAGTTCACGCTGGAGTAGGCTACCTTGATCAGGCAGTCTCCTTCGGGCAGGGCATCCACAGTGGTTTCCTTGATTTTTGCTGAAAAAATGTCGTCCTCTTTATCGACAAAAAATGCTTGGAATTTCTCCATCTTTCTGTTTCCTCCTATTTTTTCCTGATCTTCATTATACTTGTTTTATCCAACGTTTGGTATTTTTTTGTCCGCCCGGATATCAGGAAAAGGAGGTGTCACTGCGGCCGCCGTTTTCCTGATAAGGCTGTCGTTTATGGATGTCCGATCCGTTCCAAGACGGGCAGCAGTTCTGTCATATGGGAAACGGCAAAATCGGCGTATCTCGTTTCCCCGGTGCCGTAAGCGTCAATGTATGCGGTCATGCAGCCGAGCGCTTTGACAGGACGGATTTCATTTACCCAATTGTCACCGACGCTCATCATCTCCTCGAAGGATACTTGAAACCGGTCGCGGATATGTTGAAACCATTTTTTCGTTTCCGCCGGTTTTTTGCCGTTGAAAATTTTCAATGAGAAAAGTCCGCAGAGTTCCAGTTTTTCTAAAATGGTTTCACTGTCCTCCCTTGAACTGTTGGTGAGAAGGACTGTTTCCGCTCTTTTCCGTAATTTGTTGATCGCCTCTTTCAATCCGGGGATTTTTTTCATCTGAAATTGGGGACTGTTCATATACTCCCGTGTTTCCAAATAAGCTTCGTATATTTTTTCCCGGGAAATGCCGTAATGCCCGGCGATGCCGGCGGGAATCCACCACGGGTCGCCGACGGAGATCATGTTGACGAAATCATATTCGATGGGACGGCGGTAAAGTTCCGCCGTTTTTTTCCGGGAAAGCCGTTCTCCGCTCCAAGTGTATGCGTCTTGGACGACTTTATCCATTTCCGTAAGGATGAGATCGTTTATTGCATCATAAACCCTGCCGACTTTCAAGGGATGGCGGCCGTTTTTGCAGGCGATATAATCGCGGTCAAAACTTTGCCTCTTTTCGGCAGGCAGCCGTTCTCTCAACCGCCCGGCGTAGAAATCGAAATGATGCATATCATCATACAATGTGCCGTCCAAGTCAAAAACAACCACTTTGATATGTTTCAGAGCCATTTTAAAACTCCTTTTTGTTGTTGGTATATGTATCGTGTGCGGAGAGCTTGCGGGACCGGGCAAGCCTCCTGTTATTATTTTTTTGAAAAAGACCGTTTTTCCATCCTCATCAAAAAGTTGAAAGTGGCTGGAAAAAAGACGGAATATCATATATTATACCAGAATAGAAATGAAGAGGCGCACCAGAATCTGCCCCCTGTTGAGCCGCGGCATTTTTTAAAGGTTTTCGTTCTTACCGCGCGGATGTTGAAAATCTTTGTTGAACAAATATCCACTATCTGATTATGATCGCCGCCGCTTGGTCAAGATGGATGAATGAGCGGCAAGGTCTTTCATCACAGGAAAGTATATTTTTGGGAAAAATCAGCCAATCGTAAAAGGAGACGACATGGAACAAACAAAAATGCGCATTCATGACATTATGGAAATTTGCCTTCTGGCCGGAAAAATCATGCTTGAGAGCGGTGCGGAAACATACCGGGTGGAAGACACGATGGTCCGCATGGCGGCAGCATTCGGCGTTACGGAGTCCCACAGTTTCGCCACCCCGACAGGGATTATTTTTTCCGTGAAAAACGGTCACGATGAAAAAACAAGATTGATCCGGATTACGGAACGGACGACCGACTTAAAAAAAGTGGCGGAAGTAAACACCATTTCCCGCAAGATTGCGGATGGGAGCCTTTCGCTGGCCGATGCTTATTGCGCGTTGAAAAACGTGGAAAGTTCCCGGCCGGCCTATCCGGTTTACATCAAGGTGATGGCTGCCGGTTTGGCGAGCGGTTGTTTTTTGATCATCTTCCAGGGAATGTGGCGGGATTTCCCGCCTGCTTTTGCCGCAGGGGCAGCGGGTCTTGCCTGTGCGATTTTCTTCGGGCGCCTCGTCCCGATTAAATTTTTTTCCGAACTAATTGCGTCCGTGCTTGTCGGTTTGGTGGCTGTATTCAGCATTAAAACCGGATGGGGAACGGAACTGGATAAAATCATCATCGGAGCGGTGATGCCTCTTGTGCCCGGATTGTTGCTGACGAATGCGGTCCGGGATTTGATGGCAGGGCATTTGATGGCCGGGATGTCAAAAGGGGTGGAGGCGCTGTTGACCGCGTTTGCCATCGGTTCCGGCATTGCTCTTGTCATCGCCCTTTTTGTTGCTTAAGAAGCGCGACGGGAGGGATCATTTTCCCATATGGAGGCAAAAAGAGATGGAATTATTGGAACAGCTTGCGGTCAGCTTTCTTGCTTCCGCGTCATTTGTCGTCATTTTTAATGCCCAAAAAAGTTCGCTGCTGCCGGGGGGCGTGACCGGTATGGCCAGCTGGCTGATCTACTTTATGATGGCCGTCGAAGATGACTATGACCCCGTAGCGGCTTCTGCCGTTGCTTCGTTTTTTGTGGCTGTAATCAGCCAATTGTTTTCACGGAGATACAAAACGCCGGTCACCGTTTTTATCATTGCCGGAATTATTCCTTTGGTTCCCGGCGGTCTCGCATATGATGCGATGAGAAATTTTGTCGAGAATGATTATTACACGGGAGTGGCTTTGGCGGCAAAAACGCTCCTGATTTCCGGCGCAATCGCTTTTGGCCTCGTTTTTTCCGAAGTGATCAACCAAATGATCAGAAAAGGCCGGTTGTCCCTGAGAGGAAAAGACGGCTTCCATTCTGGAAGAGAGCCTGGCTGGAGGCAAAAAGAGCAGGGGCCGGGTTAATGCCGGCCGAATGGCGTTTGCTGAACACGCGGGAAGAACAAGGAAGAATAACTTTTTCTTCGCTTTTCTATACTAACGGCAGGACAAAGAAAGAAGGAGATGAGACAAATGGGCAGAACAAAGCTCGGCAATGCCAATGCGGAAAGGAACAAAAACAAGAAAAAACAGCGGCAGAGCGCGGAACTGGCTGAATTTACGCCAAAAGACGAGAGATATTTAAAGCGCGTGGAAGATTAAGGAAGATTAATTGTGGATGAAGGAACGGCAAGAGGAAAAAACTGACCCGGACGGCGGGTCAGTTTTTTCAATTATCCATTGTTTTTCTGCCGACGTTTTGGCGCCTTTTTAACTTATTCGGGCAGCAGTCTCCCTCTTCCATCGTGTGCGGGGGAGTTCACTCTTCGGCTATACGGTCCAACGGCATGGATGCAGGACCGTTAATGACCTCGCCGGTGATGGAATATCTGGAACCGTGGCACGGGCAATCCCATGTTTTTTCTCCTTCATTCCATTCCACCTCGCAGCCCAGGTGGCGGCAGGTGGTATCGACCAGATGGAGAACCCCCTCTTCGTCTCTGTATGCTCCCGCCCGTTCCCCGTTTCCGGCGATGACAATGGCCGCTTCGCCTGTTCGTACGTCTTCGGGAACTCTCAGGGGAATGTCCAGTTTTCCTTTAATGAGATGCTTGGCCACATCCGCATTGATGGAGAACACCTCTTTCAGGCCCGGGTCGGCATGGAACCGGGATGTCGAGAAGAGTTCCTTATAAGGATTTTCCCGTTCCAAAATGCAGTCTTTCAATAAATGCGCGGCCGCCGTTCCGCTCGTCATTCCCCATTTTTTGTATCCGGTGGCGATGAGGACGCGCGGTTCACCGGATGTGACCGGCCCGACATAGGGAATTTTGTCAAGGGTGTAAATGTCCTGTGCCGACCAGCGGTATAAAAGGGCTTGGATGCCGAGTGTCTTTTCGGCAAAATCTTGGATGGCCAAGTAGTGTTTGAATGTGTTGATGCCCTGGCCGGTTTTGTGGCTTTCACCGCCGACCAATACGAGCTGTTCCCCGTTTGGCGCGGGAACGGACCGGAGCGTTCGCGGAGGGGAATCAATGCTGAGGTACATCCCGCCCGGAAACGGCTTTTTTGTTTTTATGGCCATTAAATAAGCCCTTTCGACGTACATCCTGGCAAAATAAAGCCCCTTTTTGTCGCAAAAAGGGAAATGGGACGCGGCAACAATATATTTGCAGGCCACTTTTTTTCCATCGCGGAGAATGAGCGTCGGTTCGCTCCCGTATTCGATATCCACCGCTACCGTATGTTCGAACACTTTTCCGCCTGCTTCAAGAAAAAGCTTAAGCAGATGTTTTAAGTATTTTAACGGGTGGAACTGGGCCTGTTCGTGCATGATAAGGGCGGATTTCGTCTCCAGGTTCAAGGGGAGCTTGTCCGTTTGTGTTCCGCTTATTCCCAACTTTTCATAGGCCGCCGCTTCTTTTTCAAGTTTGCCGGCGCCATCTTCCGTGTTCGTATAAAGAATGGCATCTTGCAGGCTGAAGTCACAGTCAATTTTGTGTTCACGGACGGTGTTTTTAATAAAATGGAGCGCTTCTTCGTTTGCTTTGTAATAAAGATGTGCCTGCTCTTGTCCCAGCCGGTTGATAAGTTCGTCATAAATGATGCCGTGTTGTGCCGTGATTTTTGCCGTTGTATGCCCCGTCGTCCCGCTGAGGATTTTCCCGGCTTCCACGATGGCCACCCGAAGCCCTTCTTTCGCCAACAAGTATCCCGCTGTAATGCCGGTTAAGCCTCCGCCGACAATGGCCACATCTGTCCGGTGATCTTCGGAGAGTCTTTCAAATGCGGGCAAATGCGTCTCCCGCCAGTAAGATGCAGGATACCGGGGCATTTGTGTATTTTTTCCAGACATACATCTGCCTCCTTCACAACTATTTTTAACCGGCGGAGGTAAGTTATGCAGGGAGTTTTGGGGGGTTCGGAGGACGGCTGTTTTGGATTGTTTGTTTAAAATTTAAAATTTTCTAAAAAATATCTCCCGCTCATTGTCGAAATATGAAATAATAGGGCTGTGAGCATTTAACAAGGGGGAAGAGAGACATGAGTTTAAAGACAACAGACGCAAGTTTTAAGACAGCAGATTTATGCGATGATTTTTCCGGCGAAATTCAAGTGATTGGTTCGGAGTTGAAATCTTACGGGGGCAAAAAGCGTTTTTCCGGTCCGATTCAAACGGTGAAAGTATTTGAAGATAACGTTCTCGTGAAAAAAGCGCTGGAGACAATTCCGGAAGGCAGCGTGCTTGTGGTTGACGGAGGCGGATCGAAAAACTGCGCATTGATGGGGGATCGACTCGGGGAAATTGCCGAGTCCAGAAAAATTTCCGGAGTGATTATTTACGGTTGCGTCCGTGACTCTGCGGATCTGGCCAAACAAAATATCGGCGTGTTCGCTTTGGGAACGAACCCGTTAAAGAGCAAAAAAGAGGGCAAAGGCGAGGTTAACGTTCCTCTCCAATTCCTCGGGGCAGAGTGGAAGCCGGGGGATTATGTGTATGCCGATGAGGACGGAATTGTGATTGCCGGCCGAAAACTTGACTGAAGCGGACGCACTTTGCGACAGGGCCGTCAGATTGTGGCGGCTCTTTTTATTTGGAAATGTATTGTTCGCCCATGGGTGCCGGATTGGGGCTTATGGCTGATTTTTATGTGTTGGGATTATCCCTGACTGGTATGAAAGGTTTGTTTTAAGAAAAAAGGAGGCAGAGATGCGGGCGTATTTCGATTGAGGTCAAAGTGCCCGGTTTTATCAAGGGGGTTGCCTTCAAACCGGCTGATTGAGGGCAACCCAACCGCTTTTGCCGGTTAATTGTCTTCAAACCTGGCGATTGAAGACGAAGCGTCCTGTTTTTCCCGGCAATTTGCCGTCAAACCGTCCGATTGGGACAAAACAGTCCATATTCTCCGGCGTTTTGTCTTCAAAGAAGCTTCATCCAAGTCCCATTCCCCTCCCAAACGTTGTCCCGCTGATTGACCACCCGTCGCAGCCCGCGCGGCAGAACGAAATCCCTTGTGGATAATTCTTGATAAAATGGAAAAATCATTTCTGATTTGAATCTCCTCTTTTTTCAAATAGTAATGGCAGAGGAGGTTAAAAAGATGTTGAAAAGATGGTTGTTTGTCGCCACATTTCTTTTTTCCGCCGTTTTCATGCCGGCAGTATCCAATGCGGCGCAGGTTCATACGGTCAGCTACGGGGATTCCATGTGGAAAATTTCCGTTTGGTACCAAGTCGGTCTTTCCGAACTGATTGCTGCGAATCCGCACATTAAAAATCCAAGCCTCATCTATCCGGGGCAAAAAATCACCATCCCTGTCATCGCTGAAAAGAATTTTGAAAACCAAGTCATCCAATTGACGAACCAGGAGCGGGCAAAGCACGGGCTTAAACCGTTGAAAGCCAATTGGGAGCTTTCCAGAGTGGCGCGCTATAAAAGTATGGACATGAGGGATCGGAACTATTTTTCCCATACGAGCCCCACTTACGGTTCACCGTTTACGATGATAAAAAATTTTGGCATTTCCTACAGAGCAGCTGCTGAAAATATAGCAGCGGGACAAACGACGCCCCAGCAAGTCGTCCAGGCCTGGATGAACAGTGAAGGCCACAGGAGAAACATCCTCAATCCAAATTATACGGAAATCGGCGTCGGCTATGCTGCCGGAGGGACAAAGCGCCACTATTGGACGCAAATGTTCATTACCAGATAAGCGGAAAAAAGCCGGAACTTCCGGCTTTTTTGTTTTTTTGTACCCCTTATTTCCAAAAAATGCCACGATCTGCCTCAAACCTCATGAACAATACCCAATGGAAACAGCACAAAATGAAAATTGTTGAATTTGTTTCACAAAAGTGTGACTTGTTATTCACAGGTTGGTAACGAACCGGTAAAAAGTTGGTAAAAAAATAGCCATAATTTTTGAAAAAATTTCTTTTTATTTCTAGAAAATAGTGAGTAATTTCCAATTTACTGCGAAAAAGGCTGATTTTTTGGGGGTCCATACCCAGTGACTTAAATCGCAGTGTCGAAATTCGAATTTTCTTTACAATTAAATTAGGGAGGAATATCGGCCAATTTTAAAATCATCCCTCAGAAATCTTAACTTTCACGGGAAAATATTTCATTTGCGGCAATATGGGCGGCGGCCATTCTGCCAAACTACCCGGGAGTGGCCGGTATGTGCCGTTTCCATAAGAGCCCGTGCGGCCTGGGTTCTTATTAAACATATATCGTGTCCAATACTAATGAAAAGGGGGTCGAAGAACGTGGGCAGGAACAATCATTCTCCTAAAGTAAAAAGGTTTAGCAACGCGGTCATTTTTGTCCACTGGTTAAACGCAGTCTGCTTTTTTATGCTTTATCTGTCCGGCCTGCCGATGTATACGGAGTGGTTCGATTTTCTCTACGTATTTTTCGGGGGTCCGGAGAACGCAAGGATGGTTCACCGGGTGTTTGCCATCGGAATTTGTTTGCCGGTTATCATCATTTTAATTGTCGATGCGAAAAGCTTTATCTATTGGATAAAGACGATTACCAGATGGAGCAACAGGGATGTTAAATTCCTCCTCGCTTTTCCGAAAGAATTTTTCGGCAAAAACCCGAAGTATCCGCCCCAAGATTTTTATAACGGGGGAGAAAAAATCAACTCCATTTTGATCATTTTGTGCACAATCATGCTCGTTGCGTCCGGTTTTGTCATGTGGTTCCCTGAAGTATTTCCGAAAGCTTTGGTCAGATGGGCGTTTCCCATTCACAACATCGGATTTGGACTGGCTGCGGCCGTAGTGATTGGACATATCTTCCTTGCCCTCATCCATCCCAATTCAAGAGTATCCATTAAAGGAATGACGACGGGATATATTCCGGAATGGTATGCCAAAGCCCACCACGGCCAATGGTACAAGGAAGAAATGGAGAAACAGGAAAAAGGTGCATAATCAATTGTTGTGATGAGCTGTCCGGCGTTGTCCGGGCGGCTCTTTTTTTGGCTCTTCCCGCAGAGGAATATTCTCCCGTTTTTTAAGGCGGTTTAAAAGAGATATCCATAAAGGCGGCAGGCAATGCAAAAGCTGTTGTCCGTGCGCTTTGGCAGCCGGATTCCAAACACTTCCCAATTGAGTCGCCTTTCCCGTTGTGCCGCAATGCGGAAAGAAAGATTGGAGCCGGAAAAATCCCTCACTTCCGCATGCCAGCCGCCAACATGTTCTAGATGACAGAAAATTCTAAAAACATAATTGACGAATTGACAGTAACAACCTATAATTCAAAATAAAGGTAATCATTACCAAATATCGGTATTTTAAACAGTCAAGGGAGGAAAAACGATGTTGAAACTGGATCTCCCCGTCGTCCGTTTTACGGAAGAACAGGAAGCGTTCAGGCGGGAAGTAAGGGAGTTTCTCGAAGAAGAGAAAAGAAAAGGGACTTTTGAGACGAAATGCGACTCATGGTTGAACGGGGCATCGCCCGAGTTTTCCAAAAAACTGGGAGAAAAAGGCTGGATCGGCATGACCTGGCCGAAAAAATACGGCGGCGGGGAACGCAATGCACTTGATCGCTACATCTTGATTGAAGAATTGCTGGCAGCCGGAGCTCCCGTGGCCGCCCACTGGTTTGCGGACAGGCAGTCGGGACCTCTTCTCTTAAGATACGGAACGGAAGAGCAAAAGCAATATTTTCTGCCGAAGATTGCCAAAGGTGAAGCGTACTTCGCCATCGGTTTGAGCGAGCCGAATTCCGGTTCCGACCTGGCCAGTCTCAGCATCCGCGCCGAGAAAACGGACGGCGGCTGGATTTTGAACGGCTCGAAAATTTGGTCAAGCGGCGCCCATATCGCCCATTATATGATTGTCCTCTGCCGGACATCCAAATTGGATCCGAATAACCGCCATGCCGGCCTGACCCAGGTGATTGCCGATTTGAAAGCGCCCGGAGTGACGATTCGGCCAATTCAATTTTTGACCGGCGAACATCATTTTAACGAAGTATTTTTTGATAATGTCTTCATCCCTGATAACCGGGTGATCGGAGAAGTGGGCAACGGCTGGAAACAGGGCATGACGGAACTGGCTTATGAACGGAGCGGTCCGGAGCGGATTTTGAGCACTTTCCCGCTCTTGGAAGAACTGATTCAAAGATTGAAAGAAAGCGGCGATTACCGCGGCATGCAGGAAGCGGTGGAACTTTTGCCCGAGCTGTACAGCTTGCGCAACATGTCCATCGGCGTGGCCAAATATTTGGATGACGGCGTTGATGTCGACATCATTGCCGCCCTCGTGAAAGACATGGGAACCATTTTCGAAAAGAAAATTGCCGAAAAAGCGAGACTGATCCTCTCCCGCAATCCGTCACTCAAGTCTTCGGATATCTACGACCGCTTCATGGCCCAGTCGATTTTGCACGGACCCGGATTTACGCTGCGCGGGGGAACGACGGAAATCTTGAGAGGAATTGTGGCAAAAGGAGTTGTTGCAGGATGAGCGAAATGTTGGAAATGATTCTGGACTCTGCCGGGCGGATGTTTAAGGATTATGTCAGCCAGGAACTGCTTGAAGCGGCCGAGCGGGGAGAATGGGCGGAAGAATTGTGGGAGGTGTTGACCGAGTCCGGGCTCCTCCACATCGGCATCAGCGAAGAGTTGGACGGAGCCGGCGGGGATTATGTCGACGCCTTTAACGTTTTGCGGCTGGCCGGAAAATATGCCGTGCCGCTCCCTGTTGCGGAAACATTATTGGCAAGATGGCTGTTGGCCGAACAAGGGGCAAAGCCGCCTGCGGAACCGGCGACCGTGTATGCGGAAAAAAACCATCCATTTGTCCTCAGGGAAGAAAACGGAAGGCTCTTGGCCGGCGGAAAAGCGGAATATGTCCCGTGGGCCCGCCATGCCAAACATCTTCTCACTCTCGGACAATTGAACGGCAACAGCGTCATGGTCCTCCTTCCGTTGGAAAAAGCGGCCATTGAACCCGGAGCGAATCTGGCAGCCGAGCCCCGCGATACGGTGATTTTCGAAAACGCCGACGTGACCGGAGCGCCGCACTTCCCGATAGACAAAAACAAATGGACAGACAAAGTGTATGAAACGGGCGCTTTGGCAAGAGCGGCCATGATGGCGGGAGCGATGGAACAAATCTTGGATCTGACCGTGTTTTACGCCAAAGAACGCAAACAGTTCGGCCGGCCCATCTACCGGTTCCAGGCCATCCAGCACCATCTTGCCGCCTTAACGGGAGAGACGGTTGCGTGTCTCGCCGCTTTGAATGACGCCATCCAAAAATTCGGCGACGGCCGGAAGGAAACGGCTTTGACAAAGATGAAAGTGAGCGGCGTCGCCGGAAAAATTGCTGAAATCTCCCACCAAGTGCACGGAGCGATCGGCGTCACCCATGAACACATCTTGCATCATTATACGCGCCGCTTGTGGTCATGGCGGGACGAGTTCGGCAATGAACGGTACTGGGGCGCCATCCTTGCCGGACAATTGCTGAACAGCGACGAAACCTTGTGGGAGTTTATGACGGAAGAAAAACAAGCCAATCTCGTCAGCCAGGGGGAATCGTCATGAAAGACTTGATTTTCACTGTTGAAAACAACATCGCCAAAATTATTTTGAACCGTCCCGAACGGATGAACGCCTTCAGCGAAGAAATGCTCGATCTCTGGATCGAAGCCCTCGAGACGGTCAGGGATTCCGACGACATCCGCGCCGTGCTCGTCAAAGGAAACGGCCGGGGGTTCTGCGCCGGTGGGGACGTCAAAGAAATGAGCGCCGGCCGCGGCTTTTACAAAACAACCGAAGACCGCGTCTCAACCGCACTGAAAAGAAAAAATTCTTTATGGAAAAAAATCCAGCGCATCCCGCTCCTGCTTGAAGAAATCGACAAACCGGTCGTCGCACAAATGCACGGATTTGCCTTTGGCGCCGGCCTCGATATGGCATTGATGTGCGACATCCGCATCGCCGCGGAAAGTACAAAAGTTTCAGAAAGTTATGTCAATGTAGGCATCGTACCGGGAGACGGCGGAGCCTACTTCCTGCCCCGCCTCGCCGGCATTGACCGCGCCCTCGATCTGCTCTGGACCGGCAGAATCTTGACGGCCAAGGAAGCCAAAGACTTGGGCCTCATAACATTCGTTGTGCCCGATGACGAACTGGAAAGCTTTACGGAAGCTTATTTGCAAAAACTGGCCAGCGGGCCGCAGGAAGTAATCCGTTTCATTAAGAGGGCCGTCTACCAAGGACTCGACATGAACTTGCGCGCTTCACTCGATATGATCTCATCGGCGATGGCCATCGTCACGGAATTGGAGGATTATCACGAGGGCGTCCGGGCATTGATGGAAAAACGGGCCCCGAAGTTTCAATAGATTGTCAGATTCAGAGGTGCAAAGTTTGAAGAACGAAATTTAATGCAACGAAAACGTTTGATCGCGGCGGAAAGGTTTAAATTATGGGAAAAAATCCTTAATCCGGTCTTTAATCCGGGGAGAAAGTTTTTAATTCGGGAAAATGTCTTTCATCTATGGGGGAAATTTTTAATTTGGAAGAAGTCTTTCATCTATAGATTAAGTCCTATATTTAAAAAAGTTTTTATCTCAAAGAAAAAGTTTTGATTGTGCGAAAAATCCATTGATGCAGGGAGAAAAACCTCAAAATGGCGGCAGGATGATTCATGCCGGCCGATGGTCCCGGAAGCAATCGATACCGGCATGTTTCATCCGGTTGCGTTTTGTTGTCCTGATTTTACAAGTTTTGAGGCAAGTTGATTTTGCAGTAGGGGGATGGGGATGAAAAAGGCATTGGCGGTCATCATTCTGGCCTCTCTCATTGTCTTTGCTTCCGCGTGCGGCAACGGGGAAAACACGGCCAAGACAGGCGGAAAAAGGGGATTGACAGTCGTTACGGGTACGACAACGGGCGTCTTTTACTCCCTCGGCGCCATCGTTTCCCGATTGAGGAGCGATGAGATGGATATCAGATTCTTTTCCCAGGCTTCAAACGGCAGCGTGGAAAATTTGTACTTAATGCAAAAGGGGGAAGCCGATCTCGGCTTTTCCACCGTCAACATGGTCTGGGAAGCGTACAACGGGGAAGGGGTTTTTAAAGAGCGGCCGTACAAAGGAGTGCGGATTTTGGCCAATTTGTATCCGAATGTCAATCACATCATTGTCAGAAAGGGAGCCGGGATCAAGGAAATCAGCGATTTAAAAGGAAAGTCTTTTGTTCTGGGTGCGGCGGGAAGCGCCACCGAAATGGAGTCGCAGCTGATTTTGGAGGCCCACGGGCTCAACATGAAAGACATTAAAGAAAACTACGTCGGTTTTACGGAAGCGGTCGATTTGCTCCGCAATAAGCAGGTCGACGGGGTGAATATTTTCACCGGCGTGCCGTCGGCCGCTGCCACCGAATTGATTTCCACCGTCGATTCCCGCTTGATCAGCCTTTCTGATCATGCGATCAACAAGCTGGTCAAAAAATACCCGTGGAATTTTGCCTATACGATTAAGGCCAATACATATAAAAAACAAACCAAAGATATCAAAACAGTGGCGCAATACAGCAGCATCGTGATCGATGAACACGTTCCGGAAGAAACGGTTTATGAAATGACAAAAGTATTTTGGGAACACCTGGAAGAAATCAAGAAAAGCCATTCCGTAGCCAACCACTTTGATCCGAAGTTTGCCGTGGAAGGGACGGCCGGCATCCCTCTCCATCCCGGGGCAGAAAGATACTACAGGGAAATCGGCGTTTTGGAATAAAAAAACAGTCTCACAGCCGTTCTGTTTAACCCGGCTTCCGGGACATAACACCGCGGGTTTTCGGCCGTCTGCCCTAGGCGAAAATGCTTTTCCGCGGCTTGGCCGTCATCCCTTTTATATAAAAAACCAAGAGATGAGCGGATTCTTTTCATCCCGGAAAAGCTCAGTCCATTCAAGGGAGGGAACGACTATAAAAAGATTTTTAAACATTCGGGTGAAAAAACCGGAGCCTGCTGTCTCCGGGGCTTCGGATGTGAATGATGAAGGAACGGCCCAAATGGTCTATACCGGTTACATGGCAAAGGTGATTCTTGCCATCTGCTTGATTTGGACCGCTTTTCAATTGTTTATGAATACGTTTGGAGCGATGGATGCGGTCAAATTCAGGGGCTGGCATTTGTTCTTTCTCCTCCTGTTAACTTTCATGTTTTATCCGGCCCGCAAAAAAGGCGGAATGATCCGAAAGCATGTCGGCCTCTGGGATTTGATGTGCATTTTGCTCACGATTGCCGCCCTCGGCTATTTTGCCCTGACATACGATGATTTTATCAGGGAAAGGCGGGGCATCAACATTGCCGCCGATTATTGGTTCGGCGCCATCGGAATTCTTTTGCTGTTCGAAGCGACCCGCCGCGTGGCCGGTAAAGGATTGACAATCATTGCCGCCGTCTTTCTTCTGTATAACTTTTTCGGGGCTTATCTGCCCGGGGTGCTCGGCCACAACGGGTTCAGCGTGGAGAGGGTCATCAACATCATGTTTTGGGGCGGACAGGGCATATTCGGGACCGCTCTTGGCGTGTCCGCAACGTACATATTCGTCTTTGTTCTGTTCGGTGCCTTTTTGAAAAACAGCGGTTTCACTGATTTTATCAACGATCTGGCCTTAACGGTGGCCGGACGGACAGCCGGCGGACCGGCGAAAGTGTCCGTCATCGGAAGCGGCCTGATGGGCATGGTGAGCGGAAGCGCCGTCAGCAATGTCGTCACCACCGGTGCGGTGACGATTCCCCTTATGAAGAAGACCGGTTATTCGCCGAGATTTGCCGCGGCCGTCGAATCGGTGGCTTCCACGGGAGGATTGATTGCACCGCCGATTATGGGAGCAACCGCTTTTATCATGGCGGAATATTTAGGCGTTTCCTACACGGTGGTTATGATCGCCGGCATTGTGCCTGCCCTCTTGTATTACACCACTTTGTTTATGGCTGTTCATTTTGAGGCCAAGCGTCTCGGGCTTTCGGGCATCTCGAAAGAAAATATCCCCGACGCGGTCAAAGTGTTGAAAGAAGGCGGACATTTGTTGATTCCCCTCATCGTCCTTTTGGGACTGTTGTTTGCGGGGGTTACGCCGCTGTTTGCCGCCATTTGGGCTCTGGCGGCGACAGTATTGGCCAGTTATTTGAGAAAATCGACGCGCATGGGTGTGAAGACGATTTTAAAATCGATTGAAGAAGGGGCGCGCGGCGTCCTAACCGTAGGGATTGCCTGCGCCATCGTCGGCATTGTGGTCGGAACGATTAATTTGACGAGCCTCGGTTTGACTATTGGAAATAACGTGATGAATATTGCCGGAGACAGCGTTTTCTTTGCTGCAGTACTGACGATGCTCATCAGCGTCGTTCTCGGCATGGGCGTTCCGGCTACAGCCGCGTATGTCATTGTTGCGACGGTCTCCGTGCCTATCTTGATCAACATGGGAGTGCCGGCTTTGGCGGCCCATATGTTTGCTTTCTATTATGCGGCCATGTCAAGCATTACTCCGCCGGTTGCCTTGGCGTCCTATGCCGCCGCCGGGATTGCCGGTGCGGACCCGAACAAAGTATCTTTGGAGTCTCTCAAACTCGGATTAATCGCTTTTATTCTTCCGTATTTCTTCCTCTACAATCCGGCCTTGCTGTTCCAAGATGTGCCGGTGTGGGAAGGAATAATGGGCGGAATGACGGCCGTCATCGGCGGAATCGCCTTTGCATCGGTATTAAAGGGATGGTTGCTGCATAAGTCGAGCCTTTGGCAAAGGGCGGCCATGCTTGTAGCGGCTTATTTGCTTGTAGAACCGACACTGCCGAATGACATCATCGGCTTCGCTTTGATCGCCGTTGTTTTTGCCGCCCAGTATTTCAAACGGGAAAAAGAACTTCCTGCTTTAAGCAAGAACGAAAGCGTATAGGGGAGATGGGAATGAAACAGCCGTTGGAAGACATCAGAGTCCTTGATTTGTCAAGAGTATACGCCGCTCCGGAAGGGTCGATGATCCTGGCCGACCTCGGAGCGGACGTGATTCGCGTCGAAGCCCCGGACGGAACGGACAGCATGAGGGACTGGGGCCCTTTTATGAACGGGGAGAGCACTTACTATTTTTGCGCCAACCGCAACAAGCGCTCCATTACGTTAAATTTGAAAGAGGAAAAAGGGCGGGAGATCTTTTTAAAACTGGTGGAAACAGCCGATGTGGTGATCGAAAACTTCAAGACCGGAACGATGGAAAGGATGGGCCTCGGCTATGAAAATTTGAAGGCGGTTAACGAGCAAATCATTCTTTGTTCGGTGACAGGCTACGGGCAGACCGGTCCGTACAAGCATGAACCGGGCTTTGACCCGGTCATACAGGCTTTGAGCGGACTGATGGACGTGACGGGGCCGCCGGACGGGGAACCGACAAAGGTCGGCATCCCCATTGCCGACATCTTAACGGGCAAGTTTGTCGCCATCAGCATTTTGGCTGCCATCCGCCAGCGCGATTTTACGAAGAAAGGGCAGCATATCGATTTGTCTCTTCTCGACGTGCAAATGAGCAGCATGGCCAATATCGCCAGCGCATATTTGAATACGGGCATGCTCTCAAAACGGCTCGGCAACCGCCATAATAACGTCGTTCCTTATCAGGTATTTGCCTGCGCCGATCAGCCGATTATGATTTGCGCCGGAAACAACCGGCTTTTTAGAAGGCTCTGCCATGTTCTCAAAAAACCGGAATGGGCGGAAGATGAGCGGTACCGGACGAATGCCCTCCGTTTGAAAAACCAGGAGGAGTTGATTGCCGGGATTAGCGCCATCGTCCGCACGAAGCCGGCGGATGAATGGCTGGCCCTGTTATCGGAACATCAAATACCGGCCGCCAAAGTAAACAACATTGCCCAGGCGTTTGAGCATCCACAGGTCAAGGCGAGGGAGCTCGTCGAAACATTGCATCATCCGAAAATCGGCGGAATTAAGATGATGAAAAGCCCGCTCCGGTTTTCCGGGCTCAATGTGGCAAGCAAATATCCGCCTCCGCTCCTCGGCGAACATACGGAAGAAGTATTGTTGGAAGAACTGGGCATGAGCCCCGGAGAACTGCGGGAATTGCGGGAGCGGCGCGTCATTTGACAGAGAAAATTACCGGGGGTGAAAAAGGGCAAAGAAGAGTGAAAACAGTGGGACGGAAAAAAAAGGAGACTGTATTTGAAAAGAACTATTCCATCCAATCGATCCACCGGGCGGCGCGGATATTGCGGGCTTTCTCAAGGGAGAGAAAGCAAATCTCCCTGACGGAGATGCACAAAATCACCGGCATCGGCAAATCCAATTTGCAAAGACTCCTGTCCACGCTGGTCTACGAAGGTTTCTTGCAAAAAAATGAAGAAACAAAACGGTATCAACTGGGTCTGGAACTGCTCTTTTTGGGCGGACTCGTCGAGAAAAATTCCAGCTTGCTTGCCATAGCCGTACCGGTCATGAAAAAGCTGAATGAAAGCACAAAAGAAGTCGTCAGCTTAAGCATCATTGACAACAATGAAAGGAAATGCATTTACAGTTTAAACAGCCATTACGAGTTGACGGCCCTTATTTTCGCCGGCCAGACCTCCCCTTTATATGCGGGGGCTTCGGCGAAAGTCCTGCTGGCTTATCTTCCTCCGCAGGCGCAGGAAGAATATTTGCGGAATGCGGCCCTTGAAAAAATTACGGAAAACACGATCGTTTCCATGGAGGAACTGAGAAAGGAACTGGAGACCATCCGCCGGCAGGGGTATGCCATAAGCCGCGGGGAACGGGTGCGGGGGGCCGTTTCCTTGAGCGCCCCCGTGTTCAATCCGTTTGGAGAAATTTTTGCCTCCGTCACAATCACCATTCCGTCCGTGCGTTTGGAAGATTATGATGTGGATCTGCTTATAAAACAATTGTTGGAAGGGACGCGGGACATTACGAATAAATTGCGGCCGAACGGTTCTTTGGAACATTGAAGCGGCTTTCTTAATGGCCCGCAGCGGAGCCGGTTCTGCCGCTTTTTTCCGGGAACGGAAAAATGCCGGTTTTGCGCCGGCATTTTTTTGTGTCCAAAGGGGCAGAGGGGCGAATCGGCGCGCAGGGGGAGAGTGCGGCGGAGAGAACAGGCCGGGCTTACTGGCCGGTTTTTTCGGGAAACCGTTTCCGCCCCGGCGGTATCCGCGGCATTTGCCTGCCGGGAACTCCCTTGTTCCCCGGTTCCCTTCCTCTTCATCTACAACTCAAGTTGTATTTAAAAATAAATCCCGCGCTCGTTATGAAATTTTTCCATAACAGGTATGATGAAATCAAGAAAGGAGGAAAAGAGCGCATGAAAAAAATCGGCTTGCTTCTCATCGGGGCGTTAGCTGTGTTTGTCCTGTTTTCCAGCATTGTACCGATCCTTGCTTTTGCCGTCAGCGTCATTGTTTTGTACCTCGTGTTCAAGGAATTTATGAAGACCGATTCCCCTGTTTGGAGAATCGTTTTGGGGATTACCGGCATCTTGCTGTTGATATCTGCCGCAGCCAATATACCGGCCATTTTGGGGCTGGTTGCCATATATGTCCTCTATCTTGTTTATAAAAAGTGGAAGGATATGAAGGCTGCTTCCGATTATGACGATCAGGATCCATTCAAAAATTTTGAAAGGCAATGGCGGGAGTTTGACAAATTTTAAGACAAGCTTTCGGGAACGCAAAAAAAAATAAATGTTTAAAGGAGAGATGTTGCAATGGCGAATATTTTTACGAGGATTAAAAATATTGTGGTTGCCGACATAAACGAAATTTTGGACAAAAAAGAACAGAAAAATCCGGTCAGTGTTCTGAACCAGTATATCCGCCGCTGTGAGCAGGAAACGGAAAAAGTCCGCAAATTGATTGAAAGGCAGTATATGCTGAAAAACGAGTTTGCCAGAGAGCTTGCCGAAGCTGAAGCTCTGGCGGAAAAAAGACGCCGTCAAGCGGAAATTGCCGCCACAGCGGGAGAAACGGAACTGGAACAGTTCGCCCGGCAGGAAGCGGCGCAATACGAAGCCCGCGCCGGCCGTTTAAAAGAAGGACTGGCCAAAGTGGAAGAAGATCTCGTCTCACTTGAAAAGAAATATGATGAAATGAAGCACAAATTGAAGGACATGAAAATCCGCCGGCTCGAGCTGATGGGAAGGGAAAATGCCGCCAGGGCGCATTACCGCATGAATCAAGTGCTTGAAAATGGCAAGTACGCAAACGAGTCTTACTCCCGTTTTAAAGAAATGGAAGCATTTTTGGACAATCTGGAAGAAAAAGTGCGGCAAGACTATCACCGCAACACGATTGACGCCCGCATTGCCGAATTGGAAAGAAAAATGGCCAAGGAAGCGTAACTCCCCCCGATTGTTCACATATGCGTGAAATCTAAAGATTACTATAACTGCAAAAAAGTGATATTCTAAAAATGGCGCAGCCGTCTGCGCCTGCTTCACATGGTAAATGAAAAAGGTCCGGCGGAATGCCGTTCATGATAAAAACCGCGCTTTTTCGCCGGACGTTTGGCCGGCGTGAACAGGGCTTTTTTATTGAGAAGACTGCCGCAAGAAGAGAGGAGGAAGAACAATGGTTTTTAATAAAAAACACGATTATGTGAATTTCGCCATTTTGCTGGCGGTTGTGCTGCTGTTTATTGAAATTGTCTTTTTTAACAGCGGGATTGTATTCTCCCTTCTTGTGGCAGGCGGACTTTTTTATTTTGGGCGCAAAGAGAAACACCGTTTTTTGGGAAAACTTCTCTTTTGGGCGGGGATTATCTTTTTCGTCATCAGCATCATGAATATGATGACTGTCAAGTTTTTTCTGTTGGCCGTCCTGATTTATTTGCTTTATGAATTTTATCGTTCGAAAAAGAACCCCGAACGGATCGCTCCCGAATTGAAAGAACCGGAGCCCGTGCAGGCGGAGAGGGAACCTCTCGTCCGGAAAAAGCCCCTTTTTGAAAATGTGTTTTTCGGTGAAAAGCGGACGCCGGAGCATGTGTATGAGTGGAACGACGTGAACATCCAAACGGGTATTGGCGATACGGTCATCGATTTAAGCTACACCGTCCTTCCGCGGGGGGAAACGGTCATTTTTATCCGCAAATTGATTGGCAACGTTCATGTCTTGATTCCATATGATGTGGAAGTAAACGTCAACCACTCCGTGATAACGGGAAGGGCCGTTATTTTTGAAAACAGGGAAGAAAGGTTTTTCAACCAATCGCTGATTGTCCAAACGGAAGGATATGAAAAGGCGGAGCAGAAAATTAAAATCATCACCTCTTTCCTGCTCGGGGATTTAGAGGTGAGACGGGTATGAGTATGGTGCTGCGGCAAATGCTCTGGGGGATTGCCACGGCCATGGCCGTCTTCGTATTGCTGCTCATTTCTTTTATGTTTGTCTTTCCTGTGGCCGGCTGGCAAGATTTATGGGAGAAAGAATTGATGGATATTCCGTTCATTTTGTTTGTGACCAGCGTCAGTCTCGTTGCGGGAATCTGCTCCGGGTTTTTTTCCGGGATTTATTTGCGGAAGCAGTTCCTGTCAATCGAGGAGCTTTTGTATACAGTGGAAGAAGGCCGGGCCCCGGAGAGGAAAGATCTCAATTCGGCAGAGGAACTGCAGTCCATTTACCGGCGCGTGCAGCGGATTCAAAAACAACTCAGCGAGCAGGCCCTGCTTGCGCAAAGACTTGCCAATGAAATGGCGGAAACGAGGGAAGAATACGTTCGCAAAATCATTTTCGAAGAGCGGAACCGGCTGGCGCGGGAGCTTCATGATTCCGTGAGCCAACAGCTATTTGCCGCATCCATGCTCATGTCGGCAATCAATGAAACAAGGGCGCCGGATAATGAGAGCCGGGAATCGAAACAGCTAAAAATGGTTGAGAACATGATCCAGCAGTCCCAATTGGAAATGAGGGCGCTTCTCCTCCATTTGCGCCCGGTCGCTTTAAAAGGAAAGTCTCTCCAAGAGGGAATCGAGGAACTCCTGACCGAATTGGCACAAAAAGTGCCGATGAAAATAAAGTGGAAGATTGAAGATTTTCCCCTTGATAAAGGGGTTGAGGATCATCTGTTCCGGATTTTGCAAGAATCGGTGTCCAACACGTTAAGGCATTCCCGGGCCGCTGAACTGGAGGTTCTGTTGATCAAGAGAGACGGGTTTGTCATATTGCGGGTTGCCGACGACGGGATCGGCTTTGACGTGGAGGAGTCGAAAGCCGGTTCCTACGGCATACAAAACATGCATGAACGGGCAGTGGAGATTGGCGGAACATTGAAGATTGTCAGCGTAAAAAATAAAGGCACCCGTCTGGAAGTAAAAGTGCCCGTACAACTGGAGGGTGAAAACGATGATTAAAGTATTGCTCGTGGACGATCATGAGATGGTGAGGATCGGCGTTTCCGCTTATTTGTCGGCGCAGCCCGACATTGAAGTCGTCGGCGAGGCGGCGAACGGGAAAGAAGCGGTTGAACTGGCCCTGTCATTGCGTCCGGATATTATTTTGATGGATCTGGTGATGGATGAAATGGACGGGATCGAAGCAACAAGAAAAATCATGGACCAATGGCCGGAAGCCAAAATTATCGTCGTGACAAGTTTTTTGGACGACGACAAAGTGTATCCGGCGCTTGAAGCCGGGGCGACGAGTTATCTTTTAAAAACTTCCAGGGCGGAAGAAATTGCCGACGCCATTCGCACGACGTATAAAGGGCAGCCCGTTCTCGAACCGGAAGTGACCGGAAAAATGATGTCGAGGATGCGCAAAAAAGCGGAACCCCCATTGCATGAACAATTGACTTCCAGAGAGATGGAAATCCTCCTTTTGATGGCGGAAGGAAAATCAAACCAGGAAATCGCCGATGAACTGTTCATTGCCTTAAAAACGGTGAAAACCCATGTCAGCAATATTCTCAGCAAACTGCAGGTGCAAGACCGGACGCAGGCCGTCATTTATGCCTTCAAGCATTCTTTAATCAAGTGAGCGCATATGCTCCGCTTTTGTGCGGTTAAGGGGCGGTAGGCGGCTGTGAGGGGAGCCGGAAAACAGTCAAAACAAGGCCCGGTTCGCACGCTTCTCCCAAAAATTCATATGAGAGCGCGGACAGATTGGTTCTGATGGAAAAGCTTACTTTTGGGTAAGCTTTTTTTGTTTGCCCAGCCATAATCCGGGGACTTGTCTCATAAGGATATCAAGAGAGAGTGCATGATTGGGAGAGAACATATGAATACTTTTTTGAAAGGATCGCTGCTTTTAATCATCGCTTCTTTCCTCGGGGAATGCGTGGAGTTTTTAATGAACATGGTACTGGCCGCGGAATTGGGGGAGCGGGGCCTTGGTCTTTATATGTCCATTTTGCCGACGGTGTTTTTAATCGTTCTGTTGGCCAGTTTTGAATTGCCCATTTCTTTGTCAAAATATATAGCGGAGAAAGACTTGCAATATCACCGGAGCATGCTGCGCTATGCCATTCGCATGACGGCGGTGGTTTCAACCGTTTTTTTGCTGCTTCTTTCTCTTGTGTTGCCGCTGTTTCCCGTTTTTGATTCTTACCATCCGCTGTTTAAATGGTTGATCGTAATTCTTGTGCCTTTTGTTTCTTTTTCTTCCGTGGCGCGGGGATACTTTATGGGAAAACAGCAGATGGGGAAAATTGCGGCGGCGAATTTTTTCCGAAAATTTGTCCAGCTCGGGCTGCTTGTCTTTCTTTTTCAATTGTTTGAGTTTGATGCGGAAACTTCCATTCTCATTGCCTTTTTTGCTTTCGTCGGCAGTGAAATCGTCATTACGGTCTATTTGCTGCATCTGTTTTATGTTCAATATCAGCAACTGAAACTGGCTCCTTACAAGAGATTGGAAGGACGCGTTTTGCGAAAGAGCCTTTTGTCAGTTTCGATTCCAACGACGAGCATTCGCATTTTTGATTCGTTGACGCATGCCGTGCAGCCCTTTTTAATAAAAGCAGCCTTGGTGAGGTCGGGGATGGAAGTGACAGCGGCGACGGAACAATTCGGTCTTTTGGCCGGGGTGGCGATGACGATCGGATTTTTTCCGGCTTTTATTGCCCATTCGCTGTTGGTGGCTCTCATTCCGGCCGTTTCCCGGTTGAATGCGGAAGAAAACAAGGACAAACTGCGCAGCCTTTTGAAAAAGGTGGTTGGTTTTACGTTTTTGTACGGACTTCCCGTTTCGTTTGTGTTTTACTTTTACGGCGACGTGCTGGCCCGGCTGTTTTTGGATTCTGAAGCGGCGGCAAGATTTCTGCAGATTCTCATCCCTTATTTCTTGCTGCACTTTTTCCTGATTCCCCTGCAAGCTTATTTGATTGGACTTGGATTGTTGAAAGACGCGTTTTTCCATAATGTTTGGGGGACGATTGTGTCATTTGCGTTGATTTACGTGTTGGGCTCTTTCCCCGCTTTGCGGATGGACGGGGTCATTATCGGCATGAATACGGGAGCGGTTTTAATCACTTTGATGCATTATGTCACGGTGTGCAAAAAGATAGGCATTTCTTCCCTGTCTTTGCGGCCGCTTGCAGATTCGCGCCATATTTAAAAAATAGGAAAAAATTCTTAGTCTCGAAAACCGCTCCGATAAACAAAGACTTTTTACCCTTGTTTCATCCTGTTTGTTACTTGTAAACATTACTTTAGAACTATTTGCGTGATGACATAACATTGTGACTTTTCGCACAAATTTCAGATAAAAGCGGTGTAGTTGTCAAAATCATCTGAAAAAATATGTTAAAATGAAACATGCGAGAAAATACTAACAGGAGTGGTGGTACGATTGAAAGTGAAATTCTTAACATCCATAGATCAAGTGGACCAACTGACCGCAGAAGAAAAAGAAAAAATTAGAGAAATCACGGACCGGTATATTTTCCGGGCGAACGATTATTATTTGAGTTTGATTGATTGGGATGACCCGAATGATCCCATTCGCAGAATCATCATTCCCAGCGAAGGAGAGCTGGCTGAGTACGGCCGGTGGGACGCCAGTAATGAAAGTGTAAACTATGTGGCGCCGGGCTGCCAGCACAAATATGAAAAAACGGCTCTTCTCGTTGTTTCCGAAGTTTGCGGCGCTTATTGCCGATTCTGTTTCCGCAAAAGACTTTTCAACACGGATCATGAAGATGAAGTCAATGTCAATCCGCAGCCGGGAATTGATTATATCCGCCAGCATCCTGAAATCAGCAACGTTCTTCTCACGGGCGGGGACTCATTGATGCTGTCTACAAAAAGACTCCGCAACATTATTGAACAACTCCGCAGCATAGACCATGTAAAAATCATTCGTTTAGGTTCCAAACTGCCGGCATTTTATCCGATGAGAATATACGGCGATGAGGAACTCCTCGACCTCTTCAGGACTTACTCTACTCCTGAAAAACGGATTTATGTGATGGCCCACTTTAATCATCCGAAAGAAATTACGCAAGAAGCGATTCGCGGAATTGAAGCGTTAATTAATTCCGGGGTCATGGTGATGAATCAGACACCTGTATTGAGAACTATCAACGATGATCCGGATGTTTTGGCGGAATTGATGGAAAAGCTTTCTCAAATCGGCGTTCATCCGTATTACTTCTTTATCAACCGCCCGGTGGCCGGAAACAATGATTTCGTCCTTCCGCTGAAAGATGTTTACCGGATTGTTGAAGAGGCAAAAGCCAAAGTTGCCGGGCTGGCCAAACGCGTCCGTCTGTCCATGAGCCACGCTTCAGGAAAAATTGAAATTTTGGCGATCGAAGACGGCAAGGCTTATCTCAAGTACCATCAATCCCGTGATGGAAATTACGGCAAATTCATGGTTCTCGATTGTCCGGATGATGCCGCGTGGTTTGATGATCTCCCCGGCAGCGAGAAATACTGGAAAAAAGAAGTGGCGACGGTTTAAATCCGGTTTGCTGCGTTTTGAAATATTGCAATATTCAGGGTTGCCTGAAAAAACAGGCAGCCTCTTTTTATGTTTCAAGGTATGGGCGGGCGTTCTGTTCTTGGAAAAGTCAAAATGTAAAAAAATGTGATGATAAGAGGATGGCCGTTTCATCATTAGGAAATCGTTTTAAGGGCAGTACGCCTTTTTTCTTTTTCAGTGGTTAATGGAACGTCTATGGAGACAAGGCGCCGCATTTTTCCCCCGTTCTGTCCTCATGATTTGTTCATAAAGATGGGACCTTCATTTTCCCGACTTCGTCTTCACGGAAAGTTCATGGAAACAGCCCTTCCCTTCATTTTTTTTACGAAGACATCGAACGCCAATAAAGTCCAAGGTTTCATAAAATATGCGGAAACATAAAAAAGTCGTGTTCGACCCGCCCTTTCGTCCGGGTATCTATTCATGTAAAAAAGAATGGGCCGCAAAAAGCCGGGTTTGCTTTTCGCGGCCCGTTCCGGTGAACCGGTTAATCCTTTTTTCCAGGCAGTTTTTTGAGCTTTTTTTCTTCAAGCTGTTTTTGTTTTAAATGTTGTAACACCATGTATAAAATGATGATTCCTCCGATAGGAATGGTGGCCAAAATGGCAATGGTGAGGATGACTAAAACTTTGCCCATCATTTGAATCTCCTTTGCTATCAGCTGTCAGTCTTCTTCTTTGCAAAAAACCTGTCCGGTGTTTTCTATGTTAAGAATATCACGTTGACAAATACAGCACCAGCCCTTCCGTCATTTTTTTTGAATGTACTGAAAAATTGTTTGATGTTCAGGGCGGTGAAAGGGCATGAATGGTGAACGGCTCAAAACGATTGGGAGCGGCCCGTCACCCAAATACATAAAGCAAAGCGCCCGTTGTTGGAAACCGGACAAAAATGTTTGTTTTATATGGTTTCAAAAACCGTTTCAAAGCGGTAATATGCAAATCCCTTTGCGCGCACATGCATCCTTGTCATAAAAATCACTGATGTAGACTTGCAAAAAAATAGGAAAATAATATTTTTGGCCTCCGGTTCGGGGAGGAGCCGGGAAAAAGATGACGGGAAACACTTATCTTGCAACGGAGCAGGGTTGTTTCGCCGATTCGAATAGATTTATAATTTTGTTACAGAGAAAAATTTTTTTGAGAAGGTGATCATTCATGGAAGCCAAGCCCTGCCTCGATTCTTTTGTCGTCAAAACCAGCCTCGTTTTGCCTCCTGATACCAATAGTCATGGGACTTTGTTCGGGGGCAAATTAATGTCTTATATAGATGATGTGGCTGCTCTTTCGGCCATGCGCCATGCCCGGAAGTCGGTTGTCACCGCTTCCAACGATTCCGTCGATTTCCTCCATCCCATCCATGAGGGGAATTCCGTCTGTCTCGAGTCATTTGTTACATATGCCGGCCGGACGTCGATGGAAGTATTTGTCCGTGTGATTTCTGAGGATTTGCTGACAGGCGAGCGGCATCTATGCGTCTTGGCTTTTCTGACTTTTGTCGCCATCGGTGAAGACGGAAGACCGACGGAAGTGCCAAAAGTGATCCCCGAAACGAAGGAAGAAAAAGAATTGTACGCAACGGCCCCGGAACGGGCGGCAGCGAGAAAAAAGCGCCGCGAACAATCAAAACTTTTGGCGAAAAAATTCGGCACGGAATATCCTTGGCGCAGAAAAAGAGAGTAGAAAAGTGTCCCGCACTGGGGTTCTTTTTGGAGGGAGATCTGTTGCCGCCCTCCGTTTTTTTGTTTTGGCGTTATTGGGAACCGCCTGATTATCTGTTTTCAACCGTGAAATATTAAGAAAGGAGAATTTCTCCGGTTTTAAGGGAAAATCATCCGCAAAGCCGGCAAAATAACGGTTGAATACGTTCCTTTCCAAAATTGCATATTTTTGTTAAAGTAAATTCGTGTGACTTTCGGCCTTGCTCAAATTGTCATGATGATAAAAAGTGTAAGAAAGGCCAGCAGGAAAGGTGGACGAAAGTATGAATAAAAAGGATCCGCGCTTTAAAAGTGCCAATAAGGAAGCGGTAATCGGCCTTATCTTGGTGATTGTGAATTTTCTCATGTGGTTCGCTTTTGCATACGGCCCGGGTTCAGGGGCTGTTGAAAATTATAAATATATATTCGGGCTCCCGTCCTGGTTTTTTTACAGTTGTATTGTCACTTTTATCGTGATGGTTTTGTTGGTGATTTTGGCGGTGAAATTGTTTTTTAAAGAAGTGCCGCTTGAAGATGAGCAAGAGAGGGGGGACGGGCAATGAAATGGGGAGTGTTGATCCCTCTCGTCATCTTCCTGGCCATCATTTTTCTGATCGGTATTTGGGCAAGCAAATATGTGGCCAGAACAAATTCCTTTATCCATGAATATTTTATCGGCGGCAGAGAATTGGGCGGTTTTGTCCTCGCCATGACGATGATGGCGACTTATGCAAGCGCGTCCAGTTTCATTGGCGGCCCGGGCGTCGCTTACACCCAAGGGCTCGGATGGGTGCTATTGTCGATGGCGCAGCTGCCCGCCGGCTATTTTGTCCTGATGATTCTCGGAAAAAAATTCGCCATTTTGGCAAGAAAATATAATGCGGTGACGTTGGTTGATTTTTTGAAGGGACGGTACCGGAGCAAATGGGTTGTCATATTGTCAGCACTGAGCATCATTGTGTTTCTGTTTTCCGCCATGGCGGCGCAATGGGTCGGCGGGGGAATTATCATAGAATCTTTGACAGGTTTGCCCTATTCCACTGCTTTGATGATCTTTGCCTTGTCAGTCATGGTTTATGTGGTGATCGGCGGATTTCGCGCCGTTGCCGTGACGGATGCCGTGCAGGGAACGGCGATGTTTGTCGGGACGTTGATTCTTTTGATTGCCACCATTTCCGCCGGCGGGGGCATTGACAATATCATCTCCCAACTGTATGCCGAAGACCCCGGATTGATCTCTCCTTTCGGCGCTGACGGGACGTTGACGCCGTTGTATGTGTCCAGTTTTTGGATTTTAGTCGGGATCGGGGTAATCGGCCTGCCGCAAATTTCGGTCCGGGCCATGTCTTATAAAAGTTCAAAAGCCATGCATCGGGCGATCATCATCGGAACGATTGTCGTCGGTTTCATCATGCTCGGGATGCATTTGCTCGGCGTCTTTGCCCGTCCGATTTTGCCGGGAATCGAACACGGCGATAAAGTCATGCCGACTTTGACACTCACTGTTTTGCCATCTTGGCTGGCGGGAATTGTTTTGGCCGCGCCCATGGCGGCCATTATGTCGACGGTCGATTCGCTGCTGATTCTCGTCAGTTCCGCTGTGGTAAAAGATATCTATTTGAACTATATCAAGCCGGATGCCGGCAATGAAACAGTGAAAAAAATCAGCCTGACCGTCACAACGATCATTGGTGTTCTGGTTTTTCTCATTGCTTTGAATCCGCCGGATTTGATTATTTGGCTGAATCTATTTGCCTTCGGAGGATTGGAAGCGACCTTCATCTGGCCGGTTGTTTTGGGGTTGTATTGGAAAAGAGGCAACAAGTACGGGGCTGTTCTTTCCATGATCACCGGCATTCTCTCGTACATCCTCATTCATGTATATTTTCCGAATCCGTTCGGCGCTCATACGGTTGTTCTGCCGGTACTCTTCTCCCTTTTGGCTTATGTTTCGGGCAGCTTGCTGATCAAACCCCGGCATAAAGAGGTGTGTGAAACGACTTAATGTTTGTGTTTTTCAAAAAATATCAGGCCGGCTTTTGGTTGAAAGCCGGCCATTATAAACAAAAAATATTGATAACGGGAAAACTTTTGTGCGGTTTGGAACGGTTAGTTGTGTTGAAATTGACGTTTGGCAAATGGTCGCAAGGAAAAACCGGTTTGATGACTGACTCGATAAGGGCAGGTCTTTTATCTTTTGCAACATATTTGCAAACCAATATATTTTTTGAAAGACTAATACTTTATGATGAAAGATTGATAAGGTTCCGTTTCTTCCAGTTCTTTTGTTATGAGTTCGGTCACTTTGGAGAACGGGTTTCCGCGGCGGAGGTCTTCCAAAAACAATTCCATGTCTTCTTTTTCTCCGACGGCAACCATTTCCACTGTTCCCTCGTCCGTATTTTTCACCCATCCGGTAATTTTATGTTGAACCGCCTTCATTTGCGCATAATAGCGAAACCCCACCCCTTGTACAGTCCCCTTCACGGTAATATGCAGTCTTATCAAACCCATTCACCTCAATTTTTTCGATGTAACAGTTGAGCGTTCAAGTTTGGATATATTTATCATGCTATAAAATTAACAACATTGCAACATTAAAGAGAGGCACATTTATAAAATATGACATCCCATTAAAAACGCTTTCCATAATTGTGTAAGTAAATAAAAGCGTGAAAAAACGGGATGACCGTGAATTTTTGCGTACTGAAGCCGGATTGAAGCAATTGGCCCGATGCCAATTGCTTCACCTTTCATGAAAAGTGTTTTGTTTTAGGAACTTTTTCCACAAAACGTCCGGGGATTGATTAAAAGGCCCAATCTCCGTTTCGGAAAACCGGTTCGGCTTTGCCGTCTTCCGTGATGCCGTCGATATCCATTTTGTCGCTGCCAATCATGAAATCAACATGGGTGATGCTTTCGTTCAAGCCGTGTTTTGCCAGTTCTTCGCTTGCCATCTCTTTGCCGCCTTCCAGGCAGAAAGCATAGGCGCTGCCGATGGCCAGATGATTGGATGCATTTTCATCAAATAACGTATTGTAAAAAAGGATATTTGATTCGGAAATCGGCGATCTGTGGGGGACAAGGGCCACTTCGCCGAGATAACGGGAGCCTTCATCAGTCTCAATCAGCCTTTTAAGCACTTCTTCCCCTTCTTTTGCTTGGAAGTCGACGATTTTTCCGTCCTTGAAGGTCAACGTGAATCCGTCAATGATATGACCGCCGTAACTGAGCGGTTTTGTGTTTGAAACCGTCCCGTTAACGCCGTGTTTTAAAGGAGCGGTAAAGACCTCTTCCGTCGGCATGTTGGCCATGAATTCAATCCCTTTTTCATTGATGCTGGCCGCTCCGTTCCAAATATGCTTTTCCGGCAGTTCAATGGTTAAGTCGGTGCCAGGCGCTTTAAAATGCAATTTTTTATACCGTTTTTGGTTCAAATACTTGACTTTTTCCTGCAGCGTTTGATCATGTTTTTTCCAAGCAGCGACCGGATCTTCCGCATCGACGCGGGTGGCTTTAAAAATGGCGTCCCATAGTTTGGAAACGGCCGTATCGGGAGCGTCATCAGGGAAAACTTTTCGCGCCCAGCCGTCGGATGCCGCCGCGATGACGGTCCAGCTGACTTTGTCCGATTGTATGTATTTCCTGTATTTATTTAATGCTTTTCCGCTCGCTTTTTGATAATTGGCGATGCGATCGGGATGGACTCCTTTTAAAAGATCCGGGCTGGAGGAAACGATGGACATAAAGGCCGCTCCTTGTTCGGCATAGTCTTCGATTTCCCTGGCCCGCCATTTCGGATATTCATGGAAGATTTCGTCGGGGGCCAAATCGTATTTTGTCCTCGTTACAATATCATCGCTCCAATTGACAACCACATTTCTGGCTCCCGCTTCATACGCTTTCCGGACGATTAAGCGGACGAGGGGCGCCGAGTCAATCGTTGCATTGACAATGAGTGTTTGGTTTTTCTGGATATTAACGCCCACTTTGACGGCGATTTCTGCGTATTTTTCCAATCTTTCTTTGAATGATGCCAATGGACTGACCTCCTGATAGTTGGATTTTTATCATAAAAGCAGACCAATTCTGCTTTTCGGCCGAAAGAAAATCAGATTTGCGCTTTATTTTTTCCGACTGCGTAACGAAAGGAAACGGCAGATTTTTCAAATTTGCCGTTTCCAGTCTTATTGTATCCTGTTCAAAAAGAAAAGAAAAACAAATAAAACTGATTTTGACCGCCGGAAGACGCCGCCTTCCCGTACGGGAGGGATGTGCGGCGCCGTCCGGAGAAACGGACCGGGCGCTTATTTTTTGTCTTTCAAAGCGGCTTTTAAAAGTTCGCCAAGGTTCGTTCCAAAGTCTTCTTTCTTTTCATATTTTCTCAGCAGCTTCTGTTCTTCTTTTTTGGACAGAGCTTTTTTGGATTCTTCCGCTTTTTCAACAATATTGCACAACCGGCATTGGAAATAGGGCCCGGCCTTTCCTTGATGAATTTCCATCCGTTTGCGGCAAGAGGGACAGCGCCGGTTGGAAAGCACCGGATCTCTCCGCCGCTTGTATCGGCACTGGAAATTGGAGCAGACGAGAAATTTTCCTTCTTTTGTGTTCCGTTCCTTCAGGAAGGAACCGCATTCGGGACATTTGGAACCCGTTAAATTGTGGGCGCGGTATGTTTTGTCGCTCTCTTTAATCTCCTTTATCAGCCGCTCCGTTTGTTTGCGGATGTTTTTCAAAAATGCTTTGGGGTCGCCTTTTCCGCGGGCGATTTTTTCCAGTTCTTTTTCCCATCGGGCCGTCAATTCCGGCGATTTTAATTCTTCGTTGACAAGATCCAGCAGCTGTTTTCCTTTTGCAGTCGTATAAAAGCGGCCGTTTCGGCGCTCAACGGCTTCCGAATCGACGAGTTTTTCAATGATTTCCGCCCTCGTGGCCGGGGTGCCCAGTCCGAATTTTTCCATTTGCGCCAAGACATCCGCTTCCGAATACCGGGCTGGCGGTTCCGTCCATTTTTGTTCCAGTTGCACGGTTTGGACGGTGAAAGACTGGTCTTGTTTGACGGCGGCGAGTTTGCGGACAGGCTCTTCCTCTTCCCGGCCGGTGATCTTTTTGAAGCCTTTATCAAGGACCAATTTTTCGGCGGCGGTGAACGTTTCGCCTTCCACTTCTACGGCAGCCTGAATCGTCTCATATTTATAAGGCGGATAAAAGAGGGTCAAAAACCGTCTGGCGATCAAGTCGTAAATTTTCCGTTCATCCGCGGATAAATCTTCCAAACGGACGCGCTCCTCTGTCGGAATGATCGCATGATGATCAGTGACCTTGCTGTTATTAAACACTCTTTTCGCCACTACCCTCCCTTTGTTGGCGAGGAGCGGTTTCACTTCTTCACTGTAGGCGGAAGCCATGCCCTGCAAGCGTTCCAACATCGTCGCTTCCATATCTGTTGTCAAATAGCGGGAATCGGTGCGCGGATAAGTGACCAGCTTATGATATTCGTACAGGCGCTGCAGCACGCTTAGTGTTTTTTTCGCGGAAAAGCCAAAGCGGATATTGGCATCCCGCTGCAGTTCGGTCAAATCATAGGGAAGCGGCTGGTGTTCCGTTTTCTGCTTTCGGTGGACAGAGAGGACCGTCCCTTTTTTGCCGTTGATTTTTTCGGCAATATGTTCCGCCTCCTCCTTGGAGAAAATCCGCTGTTCCCCGTTTCGCTCCCATTTTGTTTGCAACGGTCCGATGACGGCATGAATGGTCCAGTATTCTTTCGGGACGAACGATTGAATCATTTTTTCCCGTTCGTAAATGAGCGAGAGGGTCGGTGTTTGCACTCTTCCGGCTGACAAAGGGTCTTGATATTTTGTAGTGAGGGCCCTCGAGACATTCAAGCCGATGAGCCAGTCCGCTTCCGCCCGGCAGACGGCCGATTGGTAGAGCTTGTCAAAGTCCCGTCCCGGACGGAGATTCCGAAACCCTTCTTTAATGGAACGGTCGGTGTGGGAAGAAATCCACAGCCGTTTAAGCGGTTTTTTCCAGCGGATCATTTCCAGGATCCAGCGGGCGACCAGTTCCCCTTCCCGGCCGGCATCGGTGGCAATGATGCAGTCTTTGATATCTTTCCGTTTTGACAACTGTTCAATGGCTTTAAATTGGCCGCTTGTCTGTTTGATGATTTTCAAGCCCATTTTTTCCGGAATGATCGGAAGGTCTTCGAGCCGCCATGTTTTGTATCTTTTATCGTAGTGTTCGGGCATTTTTAATTCGACCAGATGGCCGAGGGCCCACGTGACAACATACTTATTTCCTTCTATATAGCTTTTATGGACTTTTTTGCAGCCGAGCACCCGGGCAATTTCCCTGGCGACGCTCGGTTTTTCCGCAAGAACGAGCGATTTCATTTTCTCACCTTTTTCACTAAAGTCTGCTTCTTAAAGTATAAACGATCATGAGGGGAAATGGTAATAAAGGCCGGCGGCAATAAAAGCGCCGCCGGTACGGGGGGTTGTCCGGTCCAAAAAAGACCGGAGACATGTTCGTCATGTCTCCGGCCTATTTACTCTTTTACATATACGGCCGTGCCCGTGGCGATGCACATCATCATGCCGTCGCGCAATGTTTCGAAATCCAAGTCCACGCCGACAACGGCGTTGGCCCCGAGACGGCGGGCTTTTTCTGCCATTTCCCTTATGGCGATTTCTCTTCCTTCTTGTAGTTTGTTTTCATACGTTCTGCTCCGGCCGCCGATGATGTCTGTCACGCTGGCCATCAGATCGCGGACGACATTGGCGCCCATGATCGCTTCTCCGGCCACGATGCCGAGATATTTTTCAATCGTTTTTCCTTCCAGATTGGGGGTGGTTGATATGATCATGATATTTCCTCCCTGTTAATTGTTACTTCTCCATACGGAAACCGGCCGGGAAAAGTTTCAAAAAGAGTAGTATTTTTTATATATTTTCCCGGAACACCTATCACGCGGTTTTTTGTTTTTTGTTTATTGTTCGGGACGTGGCGGCTTCTGCCGAATAACAGATCTTGCCATTGTCCGCAAAATAAACATCAGTAAAAAGATACCGATATGAAAAGAAAAAGATTTTTTAAGCCGGTATTATGATTTGGCGTGTATGCATCTTGTTTGCCGGCGCGGGCTTTAGGCTGCGTTGATGTTCCCGGTCTGCAGCCTTTTTTCTTCTAAACTATTACAGACAGGTGAATGGCATGGACAAAACTTCGATCATCGGAATCATGATAGGTTTTTTTGCTTTGCTATTTGGAATGCATTTTAAAGGGATTAGCTTTTCCGTCCTGTTAAATCCGGCTGCCATCGTCATTATCTTTGCGGGGACGATTGCCGCCGTTACGATCGCTTTTCCGACGAATGAAATAAAAAAAGTGCCGAAGCTGTTTGTCATTCTTTTCCGGGATCAAAAATTGACGGACAAAGTGGATCTGATCCGCCTGTTTTCCGGGTGGGCGCAAATTGCAAGAAAAGACGGTTTGCTGGCGTTGGAAGCAAGATTGGCGGACGTTGACGACGAATTTTTGAAACACGGGTTGATGCTGGCGGTGGACGGCCAAAGCGCTGATTATATCCGCGATGTTTTGACGGAAGAAATCGAAGCGATGGAAGAAAGGCATTATTCCGGAGCGCAAATTTTTTCCCAGGCCGGTACATATGCCCCGACATTGGGGGTGCTCGGTGCAGTTCTCGGTTTAATAGCCGCTCTGGCCAATATGCAAGATACGTCTACATTGGGAGAAGCGATCAGCGCCGCTTTCGTGGCTACGATGATGGGGATTTTTTCCGGTTATGTCCTTTGGCATCCGTTTGCCAATAAATTAAGGAGAAAGTCAAAACAAGAAGTTCAGTTGAAATATATGATGCTTGAAGGGATTTTGTCCATCCTCGAGGGGGAAGCCCCGAGAGTGATTGAGCAGAAATTGAGTTCGTATCTCTCTGCCGAGGAAAGGGTGAGATTTTTGCGTGGAGGAGGTGTGCACCAGAATGAGCAGGAACAGGAGGCGCAGGAAAAAGCAAGACAAAGCAACGGATGAATCGTGGCTTATTCCTTATGCGGATATCATGACGCTCCTTTTGGCTTTGTTTATCGTTCTCTATGCTTTAAGCGATGTGGATGCGAAAAAGTTGAAAGCAATGGCCCAGTCGTTCAATGAAATCTTCTCAACGGGGACGGGGATCTTTGATTATCCGAGTGCGATGCCTGATGAAGAAGCGCAAGGGCTGGATCCCCAAGATAAAGAACATATCCGGAAAAATAAAGGCGAGCTAAGGGCAAAACCGGTTGATGGAAAAAAAGGTTTTGCCGTTTCGGACTGGGGCGAATTGCGATCGGTTCAGGAAAAAATAAACACGTATATCGACGAAAACAATCTGGCTGACAAGTTTAATACTTCCTTGACGGATGAAGGATTGCTCATTTCCATCAGCGATCATGTCCTCTTTGATTCAGGCAGCGCCCGGGTGCGGCCGGAGGATGTAGAGCTGGCCCGAGAGATATCCGGGCTTCTGGAAATAAATCCGCCGAAAATGATCATTATCAGCGGCCATACGGATAATGTACCGATTCATAACGAAGAGTTTGCTTCCAACTGGGAGTTGAGCGTAATGAGGGCGGTCAACTTTATGAAAATCCTTTTGGAAAACGAGCGATTGGATCCGCGCTGGTTCAGTGTGAAAGGATACGGGGAATATCAGCCGATAGCCGATAACGGCACACCGGAAGGAAGGGAGCGGAACAGACGGGTGGAAATTTTGATCGTTCCGCAAGAAAGCCCGGAATAGTTTTTCCGCTTCCGGATTAGCCTTATTAAAGAATAAATTGGAAAAGTCCGGCGATATGAGGAAAGCGCGGACTTTTTTTGTGTT
>CALKIU010000125.1 GCA_937995745.1 uncultured Bacillaceae bacterium
CCTCTATTTTTTGTAAAAGTTTTGCGTAAAAAAAGGTTGCGAGTCGGAATTGAAAGCGACGCCGATGCCTACATATTCAAATTCCGGTCGGAGAATATTTTCTCTGTGACTCTCGGAATTCATAAGGCCTTCATGGGCGAAAATGCTGTTAAATTGTCCGTAGGCGAGATTTTCACCGGCGAAGGTAAAAAATATCCGGTCTTCACGCATCCGTTCAAAAGGAGACTGGCCTTCCAAATTCGTATGGGAAAAATAATTGTTTTCCGCCATATCTTTGCTGTGTTTGCGCGCAGTGTTCCGGACATTTTCATCCCATTTTAAAGGATGAAGGTGAAAGCGCACCCTGGTGGCGTTGACGAGGTCAAACAGCTGATATTCAAATCCTTCCCTTAATTCGCGGCTTCCCGCTCCATATAACCCCTTCTTCCGGTCTTCCATTTCCTTGCTGATAATGAGAACGGAGGTAAGCGTCTCATTGTTATGCAAGTCGTAAAAAAATGTCACATAACAATTGTCGATAAAATATAATTGATAATCGTCTTCATTCAGCAAATACCGGTAGTTTCCTTTTTGAATTTCATTCTGTGGAGGACCGAGGATGTTTTCCGTTTCTTTTTTTGTAATTCCGAGCTTTATTCCGTTTTTGGAAGTCAGGATGTGTTGATTGGTATACAGCCCGGCTACCCGATTTTGCCCATCAAACATGATATTTACAAAATTTTTGTAATTATCATGATAGGTGTACCAATAAGTTCCGTATTCATTGTAGGTAATCCGTTCCGGTTGGCCCAGTTTCTTTTCCACTTCCTCATAAGAAGTGCCGATTTCAATATTAAGAATGGAAAAAGTCTTTTCTTCCGGTTCTCCCTGCAAAGTACTTATTTCCCCGTCTTTATCTGAAACTGTCCGGTCGTCTTTCGCCAGCCATTCTCCAACCGTGATTCCCATATTTTGCAGTTTCTCATGAACTGTTGTCCATGCCTCTTGAGCAGCGTCCTGAATCTTTTCCAAAGCACCCGGGTTATACATAAAATATAAAAATATTACAAATATAATGAATAATGAAGCGGCTGCACGTTTCACGACGGCTCCTCCTTGTTTTGGCCGTTTTCCTTTTGGTCTTCTGCCGGCTCTGACACAGGAAATAGATTGCTGCCCGCTTACTTCATTATAAGTCATTTAAATACTTGATTTAAAGAAAATATTCTTAAATTGATCAAAGTCAATGTTTTCGGGCAAAAATAACGTTATCCTAAAATAAGGACAAAAGAGAAGGTAAAAGAACACAAAAAATTTGCTCGGAGTTGATAACCTGTGAAAGAGAATTGCAACCATCATCATGCTTGTCTTCATAAGCAGCATTGTGTCGCACTGGTGCCGATTTTTAATCATCTGGAAAAGGAACAGATGGAGGAAATTATGAGGGTCGTCCGGTCTGTGTCTTTTAAAAAAGGAGAGTTGATCTACCGGGCCGGAGAGCGTTCTGAATCTTTATATATCGTTAATAGGGGCCGAGTGCGCATATATCGATTAACGGAATCGGGTAAAGAACAGCTTGTCCGGTTTTTAGAACCGGGAGACTTTACCGGCGAATTGGCTTTGTTTCATTCCGGTTGCCATGAATCATTCGCCCAGGCAGTAGAGGATACGGAAATTTGCGTCATCAGACAAAATGAGTTGCGGACATTGTTAATAAAGTTTCCGACTATTTCCATTAAAATTTTGCAAGAATTTTCCCGCCGCCTGGAAGAATCGGAAAGAGCGGCGGTGAGGATTGCGGCGGAGAAAGCGGACACAAGATTGGCTCTTTTTCTGGCTGAATGTGCAGATAATGAGAAGTCCGGCGAATTTACTCTGCCGATGTCGAAAAAAGATTTGGCATCCTATTTGGGCATCACACCTGAAACAGTCAGCCGGAAACTGGCGGAGTTTGAAAAGCGAAAACTAATTAAACAAAAAGACAACAGGAGAATAGAAATTTTGGATATGGACGGATTGCTCCTCGTTTGATCCTGATGCGCTTTGAAACCTTTTCAATGAAAATCTTTTCCCTTCGTAGTATAGTAGAAACATAGTCAAAACAGCGGGGGGAAAACAACATGAAGCTTGTTTCATGGAACGTTAACGGGCTCAGGGCTTGCGTCAGAAAAGGATTTTTGGATTATTTCCATAAAATAGATGCCGATATTTTTTCCGTCCAGGAAACGAAACTGCAAGAGGGGCAAATTTCCCTTAATTTGGACGGCTATCATCAGTATTGGAATTATGCCGAACGGAAAGGATATTCGGGCACGGCCGTTTTTACAAAAAAGAAGCCGCTTGCGGTCAAATATGGCATTGGCGGGGAACCGGGGGAAAACGAGGGCCGGATTATCACTCTCGAATTTGAAAATTTTTTCCTCGTCAACGCGTACACCCCCAATTCCAAACGGGATCTTTCCCGCCTTGGGGAACGGCTGGCGTGGGAAGATGAAATGCGCCGCTATTTAAAAGAATTGGACAAGAAAAAGCCCGTCGTTTACTGCGGTGATTTGAACGTGGCCCACAGGGAGATAGATTTGAAAAGTGCCAAAGCCAATGTGGGCAATTCGGGGTTTACTTTTGAAGAACGGGAAAAAATGACGCTCCTTTTAAATGCGGGTTTTGTGGATTCTTTCAGATACCTTTATCCGGACAAAACGGACGCCTACACTTGGTGGAGTTATTTGAACAAGGCGCGCGAGCGGAACATCGGCTGGCGGATTGACTACTTTATTGTGTCGGAGAAAATCAAGGATGGGATCGTCGATGCGCAAATACATCATGAAGTGCAGGGAAGCGACCATTGTCCCGTTTTGCTTGAATTAAATATCGGAGAATAATGGCTAGTGAGGCTTCTTTGAGATCGAACCGATTTCAAAGAAGCTTTTTTCATTTGCCATATTCCATGGCGGACGGCGGACTTTCATCTTTGCGAAAGAAATGATACAAAAGAAATAAGAAGGCAAAATGACAGTTATAATAAATGGAAGTTACAGACAATAAGTTATAAGGAGTTTGAGTTCCTATGTTAAAAAACAAGATAAAAGCGTACATTGAATCGCAATTGGCTTTTGGAAAAGAAGCGGATATGGAACTGTATTCGGAAGAAATGGAATACGCTCTCGAAAACGGAATCTGTTCTTCTGAACAGTTAAGCGGTGTTAAGAAGAAAGATCCTTTTTCGCGGTTCCAAACAGCCCACATGGAAAGATGCGACAAAGAAACGGAAGAAACCATTTCCATGGCGGACAGCCGGTTTCTGAATGAAAAAATCAGCTTTTTAAAAAGGCACAGACGCGAATTTGTTTATATGGAATCGGAATGGTTTGACATGTTGGGAATTGATGCGGTCTCATTGGAATTGGATGACGTTTTTGGCACATACGATGTTATGCTGGGAATAAAGTTAAAGAAAAAGGATGAGGAGAAAATCAAAGCGTTTTTGGACGAACATCTGCATGGGGAAGATGTAAAATTCGATTTATTATACAGCAATGAGGAAAATCTATGGAATCTGAATTTTACATTGAACTGCATGGAGCCGTTTCACGAAGACATGACGATTGGTGAAGCTTATGTCCACATATACCGCCTTTTGTTTCAGCTTGTCGCTTTCGTGGAAAAAAACAATCGGAATTAAATTTTTTTGCATGAAATCATGTGAACAGAAAAAAATAGAGATAAACAATATTGGAAGGCGGTGTAATGATGAGCAAAGTCGAAGTTGGAGAAATTTTCACCATCAGCGGAATGGATGAAGAAGAACATGAGGCTGAAGTATTGGCGGTTCTTCCGCTGGATGGACGCGAATACGTGGCCGTAAGCTTTGTCGAAGATTTGGAAAATGAAGATGAGGAAGACTTGGATGTTTATTTTTTAAGGGTGGATGACGAAGGAGATTTTGAATTTATCGAATCGGATGATGAATTTGAAAAAGTTTCCGATGCCTTTGCCCGTCTGTACGAGTAAATTTTATTATCGTTTTTTTCTGATTTTTCCTGCCCCCTGGATAGTAATAAATGTTAATATAATATAGAGTCATAAAAGCTATCAGGGGGATAGGTAATGAGTAAACGTGTTGTCATTACTGGTGTCGGAGTTATCACTCCGCTCGGAAATGATATTGAATCTACATGGACAAAATTAGTGAACGGAATTTCCGGAATTGAGCCCATTAGCAAATTTGATACGGAAAAATTTTCTGTAAAAGTGGCGGGCGAAGTGAAAGATTTTCAACCGGAGAAGTTCATCGATAAAAAAGAAATCAGAAGAATGGGGCGGTATACACAATTTGCTGTTGCTGCCAGTAAAATGGCTGTCGAAGATGCAGGATTAAAGATTGGCGAAAATGTTGATCCTGAAAGAATCGGGGTCTGGATTGGTTCGGGAATCGGCGGAATCGCCGAGTTTGAAGAGCAGCATCAGAAGTTCTTGGAGAAGGGGCCCCGGCGCGTAAATCCTTTTACCGTCCCGCTGTTAATTCCTGACATGGCTTCTGGCCGCGTTTCCATTGAACTCGGTGCAAAAGGGATCAATAACTGTTCCGTGACCGCCTGCGCATCCGGAGCCAATTCCATCGGCGATGCTTTCCGGGTCGTCCAGCGGGGCGATGCCGATGTCATGATTGCGGGCGGGACGGAAGCTTGCATCACTGAAATGACCATCGCCGGTTTTTCCAATATGACAGCCTTATCAACAAATCCCGACCACCGGACGGCGAGCCGTCCTTTTGATAAACACCGGGACGGATTTGTCATCGGTGAAGGGGCGGGAATTTTAATACTGGAGGAATTGGAACACGCACTTGCCCGGGGGGCTAAAATTTACGGCGAACTGGCAGGTTACGGTGCCACCGGGGACGCATACCACATTACGGCTCCCGCTCCCAACGGGGAAGGCGGCGCCCGTGCCATGAATTTGGCATTGAAAGATGCCGGATTGTCCCCGCAGGATATCGGCTATATTAACGCCCATGGCACGAGCACTTATTACAACGATCTGTATGAGACACAAGCGATTAAAAAAGTATTTGGCGATTGGGCCTATCAAATTCCTGTCAGCTCCACAAAATCAATGACAGGCCACCTGTTGGGCGCCGCGGGAGCCATTGAAGCTGTTTTTTCCGTGATGGCATTGAAAGAAGGAATCATCCCGCCGACAATCAATTTGCATACACCTGATGAAGAGCTTGATTTGGATTATGTTCCCCATACGGCAAGGAAAAAGAATGTGGATGCGGTGTTATCCAATTCTTTTGGATTTGGCGGACATAATGCGACTCTTGTTTTCAAACGCTACTAATATATTTTTGCGTATTTATATTTAATAGAGTGCCGGTTCAAATTTTGAGCCGGCACATTATTTTTCATTGTTTCCGGGACGGGAAGGCTGCCATCAGGTTTTTGCCCGGTCTTTAAAAAGAAGAACCGGAGCAATTGAAAAACGGGATAAAACCTGCGAAAAACGTTCGCAATTTTTTACAGAATGGATCCAATTATAGGTTCTTTTGCACTAATCTTGCTGAAATTTTAAGAAAAAACAAGGAAAAACAAAATATTTGTTGAATAATCTATATGTTGCCAGCTTGAAGAAGATAGAAAGACAGATAGAAATCAGTTTTCCGAAGAAAACAGGAGGGTAAAGGACATGAACGATTCAGATTTTCTGAGAATCACCGGAGGAATTGCTTCCATTTTAACTTCTTTGTTCGTTCTCGCCGGATATTTATTGGAATATATAGACGAACCGATTAACGGGGAAATGGCAGGGAAAATTGCTCTTTTCGCCGCGCATATTGTAGTTATATTTGTGTTCCTTGCAGTTTTTGATAAGCATAAAGAAGAGAGCCAATTCTTGGCCGGTTCCGCCTTGATTTTCGGGGCTGTCGGAACAGTGGCAGGTGCAACATCGGCCTTTATGGATATTGCCGCGGCAGGCGGGGCAGATGTTGCGGAAATAATGGAAGTTTCTGCAATTCGGATCATTTCGGGAACAGGTTTGATTCTGATTGCCGCAGCTTTGTTTTTCTTGGGATTCACGATCATTTTCGGGCGGCATTTATCCAAATGGGGAGGATGGTTGATTGTCCTTGGAACATTTGTCCTCATTCTCGGCCATTTTGAGACCGATTATTCGGCCGGATTATTGATGATCGGGGCCGCTTTCAATTTTGGGGGCTTTTTCCTGACAGGGGTAACGCTCTTAAGGGATCATCACGGAACGGAGCTTTTTATTAAGAGAAGCATATAACATGATGGCTTCGTTTGTTTAAGAACTCCTTAAAAGGTGAGTGCAAAGATTCGCCGCCTAGATTAGTTAAATTTATCATATTAGGAAAATTTTGAAAAATTAAGATAAAAAAAAGCCGTTTCCGTTAAGGAAGCGGTTTTTTGTTTGCATTCACAGTTTGTCCAATTCGTTTTTTTCCAGTAATTCAATTATTTTATCAAGTTTTTCTTCTATCTCATCATTTTGCGGATTATTTGAAAAACGGTTCACCAAACAGCGAATTCCGAAATAGATTGCGAAGATTAACAATAAGAGGATTGTAAATATCAGAAATTGAAAAATAACATCTCCAATATTCACAAACATGCGTCATAACCTCTTTCTCGCGTTTCGTATAGTATATCATACAAGTTTCAAAGAAAATGGTCGGAATTTTAGAAAGTTTGGTGAATATTATAAATTATTTCGCGGTATTTTGTTTTTCTAATGTTTGTTCCGCTGATTAAAGGGCAATTTCAGGTATTCGAAAATACCTTCACAGACAGCATCAGCAATTTGTTGTTGGAAAAGGGGATTAAACATCTTTGCTTCATTGTCCGGATTGGTCAAATAACCAATTTCCAACAAAACAGCGGGCATGTTTGTGTCCTTCAATACCAAAAATTCTTCCTGTCTGACTCCGCGATCGACAAATCCGGTGGCAGACACAACGTGATGATGGAGAATTCTTGCCAATTCCAGTGAATTCCCGGAATAATAATATGTCTCAGTTCCCGAAACAGAGGGATCAGAGAATGTGTTTCCGTGAATGGAAATGAATATATCGGCTCCAAGCTGATTGGCGAATTCCTGTCTTTCCCCTCTCTTGGCTGACTGAAAAGTATCTGTTTCTCTCGTCAAATAAACTTTGATTTCCGGATGTTGCTCAAGCCGGCCGGCAATTTTTTTCGAAAGGCTCAACGTAAAATCTTTCTCGTATTTTCCGCTTGCTCCTTGCGCTCCTGTGTCTTTTCCCCCGTGTCCGGGGTCAATCACGACCGTGAACAATATCTCCGTCTCAAATCCTTCCGCGGCCGGCACAACCGTAACGGGATGATGATTAGTTTGCAGATCGATGGCAACGCTTTTCACACTTTGAAAAAAGTTAAAAAAAGCAAGCGTCAACAACATTGTCAGGCCGGTGATGATTGCAGGCAAACGAATATTCACGGGCGGGTGGCACCTCCAATATTATTTCGGGCAAGAGCCGCCTATCGTTTTACATTTTACGACAAAATTTCCTTTTATTTAATAATAAGCCATTCCGGCGTTAAATGGGAAATATTTTTAAAATTCTTGTAAAAAATATGTGAACTGACGGAAACACAGTCAGATTGAGAGACATTATGTCCGCGGCCGGATATCCCGCTTGGATCACTTTTTCTTTGGATTGCCGCCGGGTTTCAAAAGGCCGCGCCGCCGGTCCGAAAATCCCGTTTGCAAGCTAAACACTGTTATTTTTCTTGCAATTAAAGTATTATCTTTATAAAAAATAAAGTTTTTGGAGGCAATGATGAAAGAGTATACCGTTATAACTTCTACAGATCAGGTTGACCGATTCATCAAAGATCATCCCCTCAGTTTTATCTATATCTCGAGAGAAAATTGCGGGGTCTGTACTTCTTTGTTTCCAAAAATAAGAAATTTATTAACCAAATTTCCTAATATCCGTTTAGGATTCATAGACGCAGATCAAGTTACGGAGATAGCGGGAAAATTTTCTGTTTTTACGGTTCCGGTTCTCCTCTTTTTTGTCGACGGGAAAGAAGTGTTGAGAGAAGCAAGATTTGTCCATACCGATGCTTTGGAAAAGCAACTGGAAAAGATTTATGAATTGGCGGGAAACAACTAGTTTTCACGGAAACGCTGCGGCAATGCAGCGTTTTTTTATGAATAAAAAGGAAATTCTTACAGAAGTTAATCTTAGTTATTCAGTGTTAGGGGGTTGAGATTGATGAAGCAACATGTTTTGAAATTTTTCCGGCCTGCCGCGGTTTTAATCTTGCTGGCGGGGTATTTTTTCAATGATGCGCCCTCGGTTCAAGCGCAGATTCAATATATTCCAACGGCGGGAGTGTTCATCAACGGCAAGGTTGTCAACGGCATCAATCCGATAAAAATCGATGGCGTCTATTATGTTCCGCTCGTTCAACTGGCAAAAATTCTCGGCTACAACAGCATCGGATTTGAAGAAAAAACGCTGACGTATGAACTGACCGACGGTTCTACGAAAATCAGGACAACAATGGGCGGTTACCGGGCCAAAAAAGGAAATGAATACGTCAACATCAAACCTCCCCGGTGGATCAACAAGACCGCCTATATATCCCTGCATGCGGCCGGCGCTCTTTTTAATTGCTATATTACGTTTAAGCCGCAAAACGGCTCAATTCAAATCCAAAAGCCGGCTGAGGTTTATGTCGTTCATACAGGAGATACGCTGTGGAACATTTCCCGCCTTCACCACGTTTCAGTGGACGCTTTGAAACGGGCAAACGGTTTAACGTCTCATTTGATTTATGACGGACAGGTGTTGAAGCTTCCAGGCCGGGACTTGGCAAAGGAAATGGAGCCGGCAAAAGAACGGGAGCCTGTCAAAAAGAAAACTTCAGCCGGCGCGGCTGCTTTAAGGAACCAATTGCTGGAGGAAGCAAAAAAATATATAGGCGCAGGCTACAAATACGGGGCGACTTTGGCTGAGGCACCGAGACTATTTGATTGCTCTTCCTATACCCAGCTTGTTTTCAAAAATGTCGGCATTGAACTGCCAAGGGTGTCGAGGGATCAAGCGAGAAAAGGCCGGACCGTCACTCAACTGGAAAAGGGAGATTTGATGTTTTTTACGATGAAGGATTCCTATTCTGACGGGCGAGTGGCGCACGTCGGCATTTATATGGGGGACGGGAGCATGATCCACGCGTCAACTTCCAAAGGGGTGACGATCACGAAAAACGTTCTGCAAAATCCGTACTGGTCGAAAAACTATTTGTTCTCCAAAAGAATCATTGAATAGTCCGCTGGCTCAAAAGCGGTGAATATGTTATTGAAGGATGATTGGATTAGCAGGGAGCGGCCATTTCCGCTGCGAATCATTTACAGCCAACATGAATGGGATGCCGAAAGCGTCAAACAAACTGACTTACGGCATCCCTTTAATATTGTTGTGAAGATTATTTTGAAAAAAAGAGTTTTGTGCCGGTTGATAAAAAACTTTGTTTTTGCGGCTCACACGGGGTTTTGGTACATTAACCGCCGCAACACGCGGTTCTTTTATTTCCGTATCGGATCGGCTCCTGCTGTTGCATTGATGATGAATATGAAAAAAGCATATATCAATTCCTTGTTTGAAAATCAATATTTTCTAAAAAAATGTCATAAAATTTTCGGTACTTGGTGGATTATTTCTTTTTGAACCTTTCGGAAATATTCTTTAAATCATATAATAGGTCTAGATAAAAAGTTTCAATATTCATTAATTAAGAACAAAACTAAATTAAAAATTTTTGAAAAACAGAGGTGGGTTTTTAGCATGAAATTAAAAGATATAAAATTTTTTGTTATTTTGGCCGGGGTTGTCGGATTTCTTTTATCAACTTTTGCCTTGCTGTATACGATAGATTACGGGATATTAACGAACTGGCGCACCGTGCTCGGCTCCGTTTTTGACATCATCATCATTATCGGCAGCATCGGCGTGTTCGTCTCGGCAGCAAAACTCCAGGAATGGGAAATGAAGAAGTATTATATTATATATATTCCTGTCATCGTTAGTTGTTTTGCCCATGACTTGGTTTTTCTTACTTTGGTCAACAGTTTTTCCGGAGTCATTTACCAATTTATTTTGCTGTTAATCTATCGTTTTAGAAAAAAGAATCCCCTTCCCGTGAAAGCTTCCGCAAAATAGGCAGCCGGAAATTTTGCCGGTATGTGAGAAAATACAAAGAATGATCCTCAGCAGGTAAAAATATTTAAAATCATGCTGAGAATGCCGTAAAAACACAACTGTTTATTCAGTTGTGTTTTTTGATCAGATGCATTCCATATAAAAATGAATAACATCTTTTTCCGGGTTTTTAAGCAATAGGGAAACAACCGTTTTTCCCTTGCTTTTTTATTTACCGGATGCGGACAAATCTCGTGTCGGCATTGCCGGCAACTCTTCTTTCAATTTCGGAAATGTTTTCCTTCTGCGGGTTTCTCCGGTCATTTATTAAAGTTCTGAAATGCAAAAGCAACGGCATATACTTTAACATCCGGGTTTCATTTAATGGTAATTCTTGACGCCAAGGAGGAAAAGGATGTTTGTCTTTGAAAAATTGGAAGAATCGGCGAAAACCCATCCGGAGAAACCGATTACACGATTTCGGGGCAAGGAATTGACTTATGGGGAATTTTTTCAAAAGGCGAAAAACTTGGCAGCTTATTTTCAAAAAAGAGGATATGAAAAAGGCGACATCATTGCTTTGTTTCTTCCCAATTCGGATGATTTCTTAATCTGTTATTACGCATGCCAGTTGGGCGGATATGCCGTAATGCCGGTGAACACAAAACTGACGTCTCCCGAAGTGGCGTACATTCTTGAGCACTCCGAAGCAAAAGCCATTATTTATGACACCGCTTACAAAGAATTATTGCTCGAATGCTCCTCTTTGCTCGAAAAAATGAAAGACCGGATAGAGAGGGGCGGAGAACAGACCCTTGAACGGATTATGGACGAGCATGCCCTTTCTTTCCAAAAACCGGAGATTGGGCCTGATGATACGGCCGTCGTCTTTTACACATCAGGGACAACCGGAAAACCAAAGGGAGTGATGCTTTCTGCGGGCAACATCCGGGCGATTGCGAAAATTTGGGCGGAATCGCTGGAAATAACGGAAGACGACCGCATGCTTATTTCCACGCCTTTGTTTCATTGCGCCGCCAGCCACTGTTTCAGCATTCCGACCATTTACAGGAACGGGACAGTAATAATTGAAGAGCGCTTTTCGCCGAAAAATACACTGGCAACGATGGAAGGGGGAAAAGCAACGATCTTTTTCGGGGTGCCGGCGATGTACGGTATTTTATTAAATACCCCGGAAATACACAAAACCGATTTGAGTACGGTGCGCTTGTTTACATACGGCGCGGCCCCGATGCCTTATCAGCACATACGCCGGCTTAAAGAGTTATTTCCTGATATCAAGCTGCAAAATCTTTACGGCCAAACGGAAAATTCTCCGGGAGCAACCACTTTAAAAGATGATTATGCATTGGAAAAAATCGGTTCCGTCGGGGAACCGTTGCCGATGACCGAAGTGAAGATTGTTGATGAATGCGGGAATGAGCTGCCCCCCGGTGAAGTGGGGGAAATTATTGTCAAAGGACCGCAAGTGATGAAAGGGTATTTGAAAAACGAAGAAGAGACGAAGAAGACGATCCGGAACGGCTGGCTGTACAGCGGGGATCTCGGGCGCATGGATGAAGACGGATTGCTTTATATTGTCGACAGAAAAAAGGACATGATCATCCGCGGGGGCGAAAATGTGTATCCGGTCGAAGTGGAAGAGGTGCTTTACGAAATGGATGAGGTCCTAGAAGCGGCCGTTGTCGGCATTCCCCACGAAATATATGGAGAGGTTCCGAAAGCATTTATCGTTCTAAAAGACGGCCGGCAATTAACAGAGGAGGATGTCATCGCTTTTTGCAAAAAGAAACTTGCAAAATACAAATGTCCGCAAGAAGTGGCTTTTTTGGAAACCTTGCCCCGGAATGCGAGCGGAAAAGTTTTGAAACATGTGTTGAGAATGGAAAATTAAGTTTGGAACAGTCTAGCGTTAAATTCAAACTGCTCTCTGGAACAAGCGGAGGACAGCCGGTCGCCTCCGCTTGTTTTCTATTCATCCGTTTTTATCAACTGTTTCAAAAACAGTAAAATTCTAGTAAACTAAAAAGGTACAATAAAATGACAGAATTATTTGAACGGAGAGTGGGAAAGCTTGAAAAAAGAAGTGACAGATCATCTCGGAAGAAACGTTCAATATCAATATCCCCCGCAGCGAATCGTCTCCCTCTGCCCGTGCATCACAGTAACGCTGTATGCGTTGGGTTTGGAAAAAGAAATAGCCGGAAGAACAAAATACTGCCTTTATCCCGCCGACAAAACGAAGGAGGCAGCCGTTGTCGGCGGTACAAAAGAGATTGATAAAATGGCGATAGCCCGTTTGAATCCGGATTTAATCATCACAGAAAAAGAAGAAAATACAAAAGACATTGTTGAAAGTTTAGAAAAAAATTATCCTGTTTTTTGTGCCGAAGTTCAATCGATTGCCGACGCTTACCGGATGATTGAAGATATGGCATCTCTTACGGACAGGGAGCAAGAAGGAAAGAAGTTAATCGCTGACATTAAAAAAGAATTTGCCTCCCTGCCGGATATGGAGGGAAAACGGGCGGCATACATCATCTGGCGGAATCCGTATATGGCGGCGGGAAAACATACTTATATCAATTCATTGCTTGGAGAAATGGGCTTTATCAATCCGTTTGTCAGTTTGGAAGGAAGATATCCCGTGTTGACGGAAAAAGACCTCCGCGAAGCGGGACTCGATTATATTTTTCTGGCAAGCGAACCTTTTTCTTTTCAAGAAAAGCATAAGAGAGAATTTAACGAAATGGCGCCGGGGGCCAAAGTGGAAATCATAGACGGCGAGATGTTTTGGTACGGGGCGAAAATGAAGGAAGCGGCACGGTACTTAAGGAAGTTTATGCACCGGTTGAAGCTGATGTAATTCGTGAAAAACAGGGAAGCAAGAAACTTCCCTGTTTTACAGCCATTCATCAGGAACGGAAGAGACTTCGGCAATGGCAAAAGCTGCATTCGTAATGGCTTCGGCAAGTGTTTTTCCTTCGGAGCAATGGTCATTAAAGCAAACCTCATATTCCCCGCGGACGGAATAAGTGAATCCAAGTTTTTTCATTTGTTCAACGATGAGCATCGCGTGGTCAAGATTTGCTTCCGGGTTGAAGTGATAAATGAAACGGTTATTTTCAAAATCATACCATCTATCCCAACGGTTCATTTTCCAGCCTAAAATTCTGCGGGCGATGACTTCTGCTTTGTCCAACGGTTAACCCCCTTTGTTCGGTTCATCCATGGGAAAAAACGATGATCCGGTTGAAAGATATTTTTTTCTGTTTTATGATTGGAATAAAATGTTCCTGACAGTTTTCACTATATGGGAAGCGGGCCGTTTTCGTCAACAAATAAACATGAGCTGGCCTCCGCTTATCTCTCCTTTTGGGCCGGTTGAGCAAAGCTTATCAGGTAGTCCTGTCCCACAACGAGAAATGGACCGGGTTAACTCCCGTTCCAAGTGTCATAGTTATCATGCTAACGCTTATCGGGGTGTTCCTTCCGTTTTGAGATTAAATTGTGATTCCGCTCCAATACCTGACAAACAGGAACATTTGCACACACGTTCAAATAACGGGCGTTCTTGTGTAGTGCCGCAAAAAGAACACCTTTTGGGCCGCAAGAAACGATTTAACGATTTTGATAAGCCCGGCACACGATTGAAGGCGGAAAATTCTGGCGGAATTTTTATGAACATTCTTTCAGATGATTGAAATGATGCCGGGAAAATGAGTTTTATACCTTCATAAAGGAGAAAATGCCATGTCATCTTATGTCAATCAACCGGATGGGGTGTTTCCTTCCGTTTGTTCTCTTGACTGTCCCGATCAGTGCGGATTGCTTGTCCACAAAAAGGACGGAAAAATCATCAAGGTGGAAGGGGATCCGGACCATCCCGTCACCCGGGGAAAAATATGCAACAAAGTCAGACATATCGCGGAACGGCTTTATGATAAAAAGCGGCTTCAGTATCCTGTAAAACGGACGGGAGCAAAAGGAGAGGGAAAATTCAAGCGCATCAGCTGGGAAGAAGCAATAAAAGAAATCGCTATCCGTTTTCGCCATCTGGCCGACACGTACGGTCCGGAATGCATCCTTCCATACAGTTTTTACGGAAATATGGGCTATCTCAACGCGGAAGGAATGGACAGGCGCTTTTTTCACCGCTTGGGCGTCGCGGAATTAGAACGCACCATTTGCCAGGTAGCCGGGGCGCAAGGATATAAATATACGATGGGCGGCGCCGTCGGAACAGATCCGGAAGAGACGGTTCATGCCAAATTGATAATTTTTTGGGGAATCAATGCCGTAAGCACTAACATGCACCAGATTATTTATGCGCAAAAAGCCCGCAAACGCGGGGCGAAAATCATTGCCATCGATGTTCATAAAAATCAAACGGCCCGGTTCGCCGATTGGTTCATCCCGGTAAGACCGGGCACGGACGGGGCTTTGGCTCTCGGTATGATGCATGTTTTATTTGCGGAAAACTTGGTGGACGAATCATTTTTGGAAAAGTACACTGTCGGCCATCGACAGTTGCGGGAACATGTGCGGCGCTATGACCCGGAAACTGTTTCCGGTATTACCGGAGTGCCGGCGAAAGATATCGTAAAGTTGGCGAGAATGTACGGAGAAACGCCCGCTTCCTTTATCCGCATCGGCAACGGTCTGCAGCACCATGACAACGGGGGCATGAACACAAGGGCAATCGCCTGTCTTCCCGCCTTGACGGGAGCTTGGGCGGCAAAAGGGGGCGGGGCGGTGAAATCCAATTCCGGCGTCCTCGCCTTAAACAGCGCATTCTTGCAAGGTGTGCATCTGCGGAAGGAAAAACCGAAACGGATCGTGAACATGAATCAAATCGGCGAGGCGCTTCTTTCCGCAAAGCCCCCGATTCGGGCGATGTTCGTCTATAACAGCAACCCGGCTGTCGTCGCTCCGGAAGGGAACAAGGTCAGGGAAGGTTTGGCGCGGGAAGACTTGTTTTTGGTCGTTCATGATCTGTTTCTCACGGAAACGGCCGCTTATGCCGATATCGTGCTTCCGGCGACATCATCATTCGAAAATTTGGACATATACGCTTCTTATTGGCATCATTACATTCAATTGCAGCAACCGGTCATCGCGCCCTATGGCGAGTCAAAGTCCAATACGGAAGTGTTTCGGCTTTTAGCTAAAGAGATGGGCTTTACGGAACCGGAATTCTCCGAGAGCGACGAAGAATTGATTAAAGGGGCTTTGAGCGGCCATCTTAATCCGCACATCGAACATATCACATTTGAAGCGCTGCAGGAAAATCAATACATGAAAGCGAAAAGGGGGCCATGGCCTGTTCCCGGCACACTGCCGACGCCGAGCGGAAAAATCGAACTTTATTCGCAGAAAATGCTTGACGATGGTTACAACCCGCTTCCCGTCCATATACCGCTGAAAAAGGAAAGCGATCATCCGTTTATCTTTGTGCCAACCGTCAATCACCATTTCTTAAATTCTACTTTCAGCAATAATGAAAAGCATATGAAGATGGAAAAAGAGCCGCGGCTGCATATGAACATCAGGGATGCGGAAAAGCTCGGCATATCGGATGGCGATTTGGTGAGAATTTGGAATGACCGTGGAGAGTGTTTCTTGAAAGCGGCAACGGGAGAAGAGGTCCTCCCCGGCGTCATCGTTTCCCGGGGGCTTTGGTCCCACCAACCGGGAGTGAACCGGCTAGTCAACACCCTGACTCCGGCCCGTCTTGCCGATATGGGAGGGGGAGCGTCCTTTTTTTCCGGACGTGTTTCCGTTGCAAAAGCAGCCATGCTGCCGACAGAAAAAAATGAAACGGGTGGATGACAGAATTGTATACGTTGAAAATATATGAAACTAAAATACCTGTGCAACGATTAATAGCCGATTTTCAAAATAAAGAATATTTCTTGCGGTTTTGCAAGGAATGTGTGAATTACAATGCGAGATGGTCTTGTCCAGCTCTTGATTTTGATGTGAACGAATATCTGTCAAAATTTCAATTCGCCCATCTCATCAGTGCAAAAATCGTTTTTAAAAAAGAAGTCATTGACACTGTCCGTACGGCAGAAGACATAAACAGAGTGACGAACGAAACGATCCAAGAAACGAGAAAACATTTGCTGGAAAAACTGCTGGAACTTGAAGAAAAGTATCCGTCATCGGTCAGCATCGTAAGCGGCGGGTGCAACATTTGCAAAACATGCGCGCGAACTTTGAGGAAACCGTGCATTCATCCGGACAAAATGAGGTATTCTTTAAATACATTCGGATTTGATATTACAAAACTATTAAAAGAGCTGTTTCAAATTGAATTAATTTGGAGCAAAGGCAAACTTCCCGAGTATTATACTTTGGTCAGCGCCTTTTTGACCAATAAAAACTTGCCTGCCCGGCTGTTATCAAATGGGTGTGGAGATCCTTTGAAATGATATTCCAAAAACATACAGCGGCTTGCCGGTTATAATCCGGCAGCCGCTTTTTTGATTGATTATTGCGAACGTTCTGAAAGCCATTCGTCTATCAACGGGTACGTTGTCGTGGCCGCATTTTTGCCAACGGTTACGCTGACATGCCCCGCCCTCAAAAGCTTAAATGTTTTGTCTTTGCTGGAAATTTTGTCCATTATGTTCGCTGTTTGTTTCGGAATGGCGATATGGTCGCGGTCGGCCGCGATGTTCAGGACGTTGGCCGTAATATTGCTCAGTTTCACTTGTTGTCCGCGAATGTACAATTCATTTTTGATGAGCTTGTTTTGTTGGTAAAAGTCGCGGATCCACTGCCTGTAAGCTTCTCCCGGGAAGGGGACGCCGTCAGCCACCCATTTTTGCAGCAATCTCCAATTTTTTACGAAATCTTCATTATCCGCCCGGGTGAAGAGATTGACATACGGTTTGACAAAATTGACGTACGGTTTGAGCAGTTTGTTCCCGAAATCGATAATTTCCGGCGGAACATTTCCAAACGTGTCCACGAGTTTATCAAGGTTAAAGTAGCGTTCATCCAGCCAGACGGTAAATAAATCGGCATCCTCAAAATCAAACGGACTGGTTAAAAAGACTAAATTGCGGATCGGCCAATCGGGATGCAAGGCGGCAAAAATCGAAACAAGCGTTCCGCCGATGCAATACCCGAACAAAGTGATTTCATCCGCTCCGGAAGTACGCAACACCTTTTTGACGGCCCTGGGGATATAATCCATGATGTAATCGTCCAGTTTCATATGGCGGTCTTCGTAACCGGGCGTTCCCCAGTCCAGAAGGTAGACATCATATCCTTTATCGGTCAAATATTCAATCAGGCTGCTTCCGGGTGTCAAGTCCAATATATATGGTTTGTTGATTAAGGCGTAAATCATTAAAATGGGCACTTTATACGTTTTTTCCCTATTGGGCTGATACCGGTAAAGCTTTGCTTTATTTTTCGTCCAAATTACTTCTTTAGGAGTCTGGCCGACGAGCGGTTCCGGTTCCTTTGTCAGAACCTCTACAGCCCGTTTGAATTTCTTATATTCATTTTGCAAATCTTCCGGAAGTAATTCCACAACATTCTCTATTTCCTGCGTTGTTGCAAAAACCATTCGAACACCCCATTCGTTCGTTATTCAATATCTCTCCGGTGCCAATTTCACATGTACAGACCGCCGTTTACGTTGATGCACTGGCCTGTGATATAGGTGCTGTTGGCCAGGAAAAGGACGGCTTCGGCCACTTCGTTTGTTGTTCCGAATCTTTGCATCGGTATTTTGGCGACCAGTTGTTGGGCAATTTTTTCCGGTATTTCCGCCGTCATGTCGGTTTCTATATATCCCGGGCAAACGGCATTTACGGTGATGCCGCTCTTGGCTGTTTCAAGGGCAAGGGATTTGGTAAATCCGATGATCCCCGCTTTGGAAGCAGCATAATTGGTCTGCCCGAATCCGCCCGCTTGGCCGATGATTGAGCTGATGTTGATGATTCGTCCGTATTTTTGTTCGAGCATTGTACCGATGACGGCAGATGTCGTGTGAAAGACGCTGTTCAAGTTGACGTCAATGACTTCTTTCCACTCTTGCTCGGTCATTTTCTTAAAAGTGCGATCCCGGGTGATTCCGGCGTTATTGACGAGAATATCGATCCGTCCGTACATCTCTTTTGTTTTTTCAACCAAGAAACGGGCCTCATCGTTGTTGGCCAAATTGGCCTGAAAAGCGGTCGCGTTTCCGCCAAAGCTGCGGATTTCTTCAATGACCGAGTCTGCAGCGTCTTTGCTTAAATTATAGTTAAAAACAACTTCTACGCCTCTTTTCGCCAATTCTTTTGCGATCGCTGAGCCTATTCCGCGGGAACCTCCCGTAACGATCGCTATTTTCCCTTTTAAGTTTGGATATTGTGTGATTTCCATTGCCTGTTGTACGGCTGTCGTCATTTCTGCATCATCCTTTTTTTAAGTTTTTGGTTCATTTCTTCACTTGTAAAAGGCTACTTTTCCGATCCGGCAGACGTTTTTTCTTTGGCGTTTTCTTCTTGTTGCTTTAAATAAGCTAAAATTTGGTCCATCTTTTTATCCAATTTGGAAATTTGGTTCTTCAGTTTGGCAACTTCCGCTGGTAAAGAGTTGTTTAAGATTTCTTCTTCAATGGTTTCTTGGAGCGTTTCCACTTTATCTTCCACATTGATAACCAGCGAGGCGATATTGGAAACTTCATCTCTGGTGGGCATGTTGATTTGTCTCAAATATGTATCGGTTGTTTTTTGAATCAGTTCCTGATACTTGAGATAACCGAGCTGAACTTGACCGAGCCATTCGGCAAAAGCTTCTTTGTGAATAATTTCATTAATAATTTCATTAAGGTTTGCCTCGGTTTTGTCGTAAATTGCTTTCCACAACTTGAATGGATCAAAAATGGTTTCTTGTGCCAAAGATTTCAACTCCTTAACGTATTTTTCCCTTATTTTCCTTTGCTTACAATCAATTCTATAATAAATGATATTTTCCAATTTGAAAGAAAAAAAATACGTAAAATTATCTTAAAATTCTACAAAAAATGGCAAAATACGCCAAAGTATTATCAAATTATATCAAAACTTGTATTAATATAAAGATTAGGAAAATCTTGACTTTTTAAATAAATAGGTGTAAATTACAGATAAAGGTTTTATACAGATAGGGAGGTGATAATCTTGGCTTCCAGACGCAGCAACTCTAAAGAAAACGGGACAGCAACGGAACCAATAGGAAGCGCCCCAAAGAACTTGATAATCCCTGTACTGTTGTTGCTGTTGAAGGAATGGAACGCCCACGGATATGAGCTTATGCAAAAACTGGTCCAGTTCGGTCTCCATTCGGTTGATCAAGGGAATTTTTACAGAATTCTCCGCCAGTTGGAAAAGGATGAATTTGTCACATCCCGCTGGGACACTTCGTCATCCGGAAGACCGAAAAGGGTTTATTCCATTACGCAGGCCGGTGAACAGTACTTGGACTTGTGGGCAAATTCCCTCGGGGAATATCAAAAAATGCTGGACCGGTTTTTTAATATGTACAGACGGATGTTTATCCCCGCAACACAAAACGAAAAGTCTGAACAGTCACACAATTAATTTTCCTGTGCAAAATACAACATTCGGCGGAATTCATTAAGCACCAAAAACAAGGAAGAAAATACGATGTAAATGGAGGAATTGAACATGACTGTAAAAAAAGAAGAAACAAATCAAAACAATATTTTGGATGTATTATTTGCCAGTTGGATGAATCAACTTCAAGTACTGGAAGAATTGGAAAATAAATCATTGCAGCTGCTTGAAAGCCAAAAAGAATGGTTTGAAGCGAGCAGGGAACAATTGAATCAAATTGAAAAAAATACGAAAGAATTAACGGCAGATTGGAAAGCACACGTTCAAGAACTGCTCTCCAAAACAGCCAAAACAAAAGGAAGCCTTGAGTGGACAGATAAATTGGAGGAAATCAGCAATAAAGCGCAAACGCTGGTATTTACGCCGGGTAAAGCAACCATTGAAATTCTCACTAAAACACATGAACAGCTGGAAAAGTCATACAGAACTGCTCTCAAGCAGCAACAAAAAAGCCGCATTGAAATATCCAATGCATTAAAAGGCGTCATGGACCAGATTCAACAAGCGCAAATGAGCATTTTAAAATCTTTCGAACTGCCCGTTAATTAATTGCTAAACTTGGTTTGGCGCGAGTTCCTCAGGTAAGTTGTCAGCGGTGTCGGGATTCAACTTGGAGGAGGAATGAAAATGCGTTTAAAAGATAAGGTGGCCATCATAACCGGGGCCGGGAGAGGCATTGGCGCGGTGACAGCGAAAAAGTTCGCTGCCGAGGGAGCCAAGGTGACGGTGTCTGACATCAATGAAGAGGCGGTGAAAAAAACGGCCGCCGAAATCGTTGACATGGGAGGCGAGGCGCTGGGGTTAACCGTCGATGTCACCAACCGGCAACAAGTCGACAACATGATCGCCGAAACTTTAAAACGATTCGGCAAAATCGATATTCTCATCAATAATGCCGGCATCATCCAAGACGCCCAATTGATTAAAATGACCGAAGAACAATGGGATCATGTCATTAATGTCAACCTAAAAGGCGCTTTTAATGTGGCCCAGGCAGTAGCCAAGGTCATGAAAGAACAGCAGAGCGGTGTCATCTTAAATGCGTCTTCTGTTGTCGGAATCTTCGGTAATTTCGGTCAAACAAATTATGCCGCCGCCAAATGGGGCATAAACGGAATGACAAAAACGTGGGCTAAAGAACTTGGCCGATATGGAATAAGGGTCAACGCCATTGCTCCCGGCTTCATTGAAACTCCGATGACAGCAAAAATGCCGGACAAAATTTTAAATATGATGAAAGAGAAATCGATATTAAAAAAACTGGGACGCCCGGAAGATATTGCGAACGGCTACGTATTCCTTGCTTCTGATGAAGCTTCGTACATCACAGGCACCATCTTAAGCATCGACGGGGGCACGGTTTTGTAATCGCAGCGCGGCATAAAAAACGGAACACTGCCGCCGGCTGCATCGGAAAAATAAAGCAGGGCAAAGGATTTGTTTGGAAGGCGCCATATTAGGTACCGAATGATAAGTATAATCATTCCTCCCCTGAACGCTGCACTGAACATACTGAGGAATCTTGTCACGGGGCAGTACAGGCAAAGAACAATTATGGTATATTTATCAAAGGGGACTTTGATGGAACCAATTATATCTAAATTAAAAGAAAGCGGTTTAATTCCCGGCCTTCATACACCTGAGCAAGTGGCAATCGTCTTAAGAAAATTCGCCGAGTGGTTTCCCTTTGAAAATCTTGATGTCATGTGCGGGTACTCGCATGACATTACCCCGCAGTTTTTGAAAACCAAACTGTTCCAAACAAGAAGGGGAGGACTGTGTTACGAAATTAATCCTCTCTTGTTTCAAACCTTAAAAGAACTCGGCTTTGATGTTCAGCTAGGTTCGGCCACTGTGAACAACAACGGCAAATGGGCCCTTAAAAACACCCATGTTATGGTTTTATTGATGATCGACGGCCGTCGTTTTATCGCCGATGGAGGGTTCGGCAATAAATTGGCGTTGTATCCGCTGGAGATAGAAGGTAAGCCGGTAGCATCGCCTGCCGGGACTTTCCGGGTAAAGAGAATGAAAACGGACAGGGGCTCCTATGCTTTACAATCACAAACGGAAAATGGGGGATGGGTTTTACATTATGCTTTTGATTGGCAGCCCATTGAGTGGAAAGCTTTGAATGAAATCAGAGAAAAAATTCATCATCATCCCCGTTCGCCTTTCAATAAGCAATTGCTTATCGCGAGCATTACAGAAGACGGAACATGTTCCATTAATGAAGAGCGCATGTTGTGCGCATTTTCTGACGGCATCAAAAAGATATCCCGGTTTGCAGAAAAAACGGACATGCTCCGGTATGTCCGAGCATTATACTCCTCAGCAATTGCCAAAGAGGCCGAAAAATATCTTCATACACATTAAGGAAATATACTCGGGAAGGTTGTCCTTTATGAACAGACGGGCAAAATATGTTTTCTTTTCGCCCGCCTTTGACAAGGACAACCTTTTTTTGCTTGTTGTAAACGGAATTTCCTCTGGCCTGCGGCGGGCAAGGTCATCCGTCCATTTGCCGGGGCGAGAGCCCGGGGAGAGGTTCACCCGGATTGTTACAATTTTGCGGAGGGGGGTTCACTATACGGAGGTTTTAAGTTAACCTGTTTCATAGATACATAATTGTTTAAACAGGGAGGGCCAAAGTGCATACGAAACGTTTGGAATTTCTCATCTGGAGTTTTCTTCTCATTTTTGTTTTCCTTTACACGACGTACTTTTTTTCTTCCGGCAATTTCAAGAAAGGATTCATGGGCATAATGACCATCGGTTTGCTCGCCGCCATTGCCTTATGGCAAAGAAAATCCCCTCTGGCGCTTCCCGCTCCGTTTGCCGTTTTGCTTTATATGTTTATATTTGCCGCCATCGGAATGGGAACTTTTATGGGATTTTACCGGTTTTTTGGGTATGATGATTTGCTTCATTTTATATCGGGGGTCATGTCCGGGTATGCTGCTTGGTTTCTTCTTTTAAAGCTGGAAGGGGACAAAGCGGCCGAATGGTTGTCCCGGAAGTTTATCATTATCTATATTTTGGCTTTTGTCATGGCGGTGGCCGGATTATGGGAACTTCTCGAATTTGCCGGCGACACATTTTTGAGTTTCAACGCGCAAGGACGCGATCATACAGATACGATGATGGATATGTTTGACGGATTGCTCGGCGGAACCCTCTTTTGCATTTTGTTTTTCTATGTCCGAAAAAAACGCCGGAACGGCATATGAACGTTCCCTGTCTGTAAAGATATAAACCGGGGAATTCGTCGCAATTAAAATCGAAAAGAAAAACATTTTTATTGTGACGGTATTCCCGGAAGATGTCCCGGTTCGGTGTGGTTATAAAAAATTATAAACTAAGCTATCTCTATATAAAGAGATGCTTTTTATCTCCGGAAAGACATTTTTCATCCGTGGCCGGTTGCGGCTCATGGATGTTTTTTATGGCTATATTTTAGTTGTCATTTCGTAGATAATTTGAAACAATAATAGCAGAAAAGTATTATTTTACTAAAATAAGCAGACCGCAATGGGCCGAGTTTTTTCAAAACTTTCATTTGTTTTTTAATGAAATATACAATTACCATATATAATAAGAATAATAAAGAAACAAAGAGGGAATCCGAATTGATGAAAAAGTTTTTGTTGTTTTTTATCGTGTTAATTATTGCCATAGCCGGATTTCTGCTGATCAATACAGACGAAAGAAGTCCGGAAGATGCGGACGGGGGATATGAAGTAAAATTGACGGAAACGGAAAAAATGGAGGAAACGGATCCTCTGATATACGAAGCGAGAAAAGCTGTCCAACGGGCTCATCAAATCTTTTTGGTATCCTCCGAAGAAGAGGTGCAAGACATAATCCGGTCAACATGGAGCGAGCCTGAACTTGTCATGGACATGTACGGCGAAGTCATCGACTGGATTTTAGCAAGGGAAACTCCAATTATCAAAGTGGATACAAAATTTGCCAACGAAACAATTACTAGCACGGAACACGGGGAATTTATTACGTACACAGCCACCGTCACCGTCGTTTTATATAATCAATTCGGCAGAATTTCGGAAAAAACATACAGCGGAATCTTTAATATCGTCAAGGACGAAGAGCGATATATTATCCAAAATTTGCAGTTATTAGAACCGGCCAAACTTGATGCGGCTTGACATAATCGGAATTCGGGCAGAGGCTGTCTCAAAAACGGCTGCGGCTTTGCGAGACGCCTCTCTTTTTTTGCCTCTCCCAATTTCCACTTGAAGGAGAGAAATACATTTTTTATCATTAAAAGAAAATATATCAGCCATGATAAATGGTCATGACAGGTATATATGGGAATTGTGCAAGAACATGAATTGCCGGCAAAACTGCCCGCAAAAATTTTTCTTTTTCAGGAAGGAGAAAAACCATATGGAAAATCAATGGTCATCAAGAATTGGATTTATTTTGGCTTCTGCCGGCGCAGCAATCGGGCTTGGAGCAATATGGAAATTTCCGTATGTGGCCGGGATGAACGGAGGCGCAGCCTTTCTCATTATTTTTCTTTTTTTTACCGTCTTAATCGGCTTGCCTATGTTGATCTCCGAATATCTTATCGGACGCAGTACCGGAAAAGAAGCTGTCACAGCTTTTGACACTTTGGCTCCGGGCACTTTTTGGAGAATTATCGGCCGTTTTGGTGTGGCCGGCTGTTTTTTGCTCCTTTCTTTTTATTGTGTAGTCGGCGGATGGGTCCTTTATTATTTCATTTCATCTCTTTTCGGACAAGTGATCAGGGATGGGGCTAACTATGGGGCCGTTTTCGCCGAAATTGCCGGCTCGCCGTTTATCACTCTGGGCAGCACGGCGGTTTATATTTTATTGAATGTGATTGTCATTGCGTTGGGAGTGAGGGAAGGGATTGAGAGAGCGTCAAAATATTTGATGCCGCTATTATTTGTTTTTTTCTTAATTCTTGTCATTCGGGCCCTGACGCTCGAAGGGGCTTTTGAAGGTGTTAAGTTTTTCTTAAGTCCTGATTTTTCAGCCATTACGAGCCAAGGAGTCTTGTATGCGCTGGGACAATCCTTTTTTGCCCTTGCCGTAGGTTTTTCTTGTATGGTCACGTACAGCTCTTATTTGAAGAAAAACGTAAGCATACCTTATAGCGCCGGCTGGGTGGTAATCATGAATATTATTGTTTCCGTTATGGCGGGGCTGGTCATTTTTCCTGTCGTCTTTGCCTTCGGATATGAGCCCGCCGAAGGACCGGGGCTGCTATTTATTGTTTTGCCGGCTGTATTTGACCAAATTGCTTTCGGGGAATTTTTTCTCTCGTTATTTTTAGTTTTGTTTCTGATTGCTGCTCTGACATCTTCGTTTTCGTTATTTGAAGTGATTGTTGCCGCCTTTACCGCCGACGGCAAAAGAGAACGCCGGAAAGTCACCTGGATGGCGGGATTGGTCGTTTTTGCCGCCGGAATTCCTGCCGCTTTGTCGTCCGGATTGTTAAGCGATATCACTCTATTTGATAAAAGCATCTTTGATTTAACGGATTTCCTTGTCAGCAACATCATGCTTCCGCTCGGTAACCTTCTCATAGCTTTGTTTATCGGTTACAAAATGAACCGGGCCGTTTTAAAAGAAGAGTTTTTCCTCGGTTCAGCGTTGACGGGAAGATGGTATTCTGTATGGTTTTTCCTCATGCGCACCGTCGTTCCGGTCACAATAGCCATTGTACTTTTCAACTTGACCGGGATTGTCGGATGAACAGCTGCATTAAAAAACCACAGGGATAACAGAACTTATCCCTGCGGTTTATTTTTTTTGCTTTCGAGCATCTGCATGAATTCTTCTCCGGAGAGAGTTTCTTTTTCAAGGAGACGCTCTGATATCTCATGGAGACTGTTGATATTGTCTTTCAAAATTTCAATCGCTTTTTGATGGCATTCTTTGATGATTTTCAAAACAACTTCATCCGCTTTGGCTGCTGTAACCGGTGATACAAGCAGAGAAGACTGGTCTCCCAAATAGGGGTTGGTCAACGTTTCCAGAGCCATCATGTCAAATTCTTCGCTCATTCCAAAGCGTGTAACCATCGCTCGCGCTATTTTTGTTGCCTGTTCGATATCATTGGCGGCCCCGGAAGTGATTGAATTAAAGACAAGTTCTTCCGCGGCGCGGCCGCCTAAGTACGTTGTGATTTTTGCGAGCGCCTCTTCTTTGCTCATGAGAACTTTTTCATCTTCTTCCACTTGCATCGTGTATCCCAGGGAACCGGATGTTCTCGGGATGATGGTGATCTTATGGACGGGTGCGGAATGAGCCTGCTTGGCGGCCACGATCGCATGCCCGACTTCATGATAGGCAATAATTTTTTTATCTTTTTCCGGAATGACGGCATTTTTCCGCTTATAACCGGCAATAACGACTTCCACAGATTCTTCCAAATCGCTTTGCGTCACGTATTTGCGGCCGTTTCTGACCGCTCTCAAGGCCCCTTCGTTGATGATGTTGGCGAGGTCGGCACCGGATGCTCCCGGCGTGGCTCGGGCAATGGCGTGCAAGTCGACGTCATCGCCGAGTTTCACATTTTTTGCATGTACTTTTAAGATGGCAAGCCTGCCTTGCAAGTCAGGAAGCTCAACAGGGATGCGGCGGTCAAACCGGCCCGGCCGGAGCAAAGCCTTATCGAGAACTTCCGGCCGGTTAGTAGCCGCCAAAATGACCACTCCTTTGTCGGCCTCAAACCCGTCCATTTCCGTCAACAGCTGATTCAACGTCTGTTCCCGTTCGTCATTGCCCATATATATGCCTGTATTTCTGCTTTTGCCGATGGCGTCAATTTCATCAATAAATACAATGCACGGCGCTTTTTCCTGGGCTTGTTTGAACAAGTCCCTCACCCGGGCGGCGCCCATTCCGGCAAACATCTCCACAAACTCGGAGCCGGAAATGGAAAAGAAAGGTACTTTTGATTCGCCGGCAACCGCCTTGGCAAGGAGGGTTTTACCCGTACCCGGCGGTCCGACCAAAAGAACGCCTTTCGGAATCTTTGCCCCGACTTCTTTGTACTTTTCCGGGTTGTGTAAGAAATCGACAATTTCCAACAAAGCTTCTTTAGCTTCATCTTGGCCGGCGACGTCATCAAAGGATTTGCCCGTTTCCGCTTCCAAATATATTTTGGCATTAGCTTTGCCGAACGAAAGGACGCTGTTTCCGCCTTCCATTTTCTTTTGAATTCTTTTGGCCAGAAATTGACCAAGGGCAAGAAAAATGAAGATCGGGATAATCCAGGCCAGAATAAAACCGACGATAGGGGAGCTTTCTTTTTTAATGACGGCCCCGAATTTCACATCAGCTTCATACAAACGTTCCGTCAATCCGGGGTCATCAACAACGCCTGTTTTATAAGTCTTTTCGTTGTCCCCTTTTAATGTGTAGGCTATAAAATTATCCTGAATTTCAACTTCCTCTATTTTTCTTTCAGCAATCATATCCAAAAAGGTTCCGTAATCCACTTCTTTCACGGATTGATTCAAAAATTTCGGAAAAACAAAAACATTCAAGAGCAGCACAACGAGCACCGTAAACAGGAAAATATATGCTAGCCGGTTTTTACTGGGCTCTTTTACTTTCATACGATTTCTCCCCCGTATTCCTTTTTAAAAGAAAGCTCTGATTTAATCCAGCGTCTATAGTAAATCTGTTTATCTTCCGTGTTTCTTTTTACAATATTCTTCACTTTTATAATAGCAAATACTTCCGAATTTTTAATATATTTATATAAATATAACATTATTTTTTATTTGAAGAAAATAAAATGCATAAAAAGTTTTGAAATTGCTACCGCGGTTCAACGGGGTCAATGACGCCTATCACGATTTTGAAGAAAAACTTTCTTAAAATTCGCCAAACCGGAAACTTTTCGTGAAAGGGGCTTTGCAAGGGAGAGGATCACGGGATTCCACGCAGCCGGAGGGAAGATTTCATTTTTTGAGGCCATGTTGGACCGCTTTTTTCGGAGGTTTTAATTGGATTGCTGTAAAAGGTCCCGATTAAAGGTATAACGGATGCAACGAAGAGAGGAAAAGAAGCTTTTTCATTGCCTCAGGATTGAAAAATCCGGAAAAAGAAAAGAGCTGTCCGGTTCGGGCTTTCCCGCCTGTGACAGTTCTTTTCGCATGTGCACACGGAAGAGGGGCGCGCATATTCAGTGTGCGGAAATCTATTTTAGTGAAAAAGCATTTTTTCAGTGGTAGGGGAATTGGGAAGAATAACCTTTAAATTGCTGGTAAGCTTGATCAATTTTTTGTTGTTCTTCAGCTTCCAACTTGTACCATCCCAATTTAAACATTAAGTTAAATAAATCCCGGCAGCTTTGATGGGTTTCTTGCAAAATTTGCAGCAAATCACGGTACAACTGTTCGTGGCTCGCTTCTCGAATGGCGACATTCAAGCTGTCCGTCACATATTTACAAGTACTTAACCCGTCATTGAGAAAATCCCGGTCATTCATTTCCGGCCCTTTTATTTGGGGCAGCTGTCCCGTTTGCGGATTGGCTATTTGCTTGTTGTTTTGCGGTTGTGTTTGCACGTGATCACCCCATCTTTATTAATGTTGATGTTGATTCATGTTCGGCATATTGTTGAGCACTGCTTGATTATCGACTTGCAGGTGATTTAAGATCTTTTGATAATGCTCTTGATGCATCCGGCCCGTCCGCTCCAATGCTTGTTTGATCTCTTCATTTTGCACTTGGGAAGCAAGAAAATGGAATTTCTTGCATGCTAGAAGCTCCCAAGATAAGACATCTTTTAAATAAAGAAGATCTTTTGTTGTTATGGCAGGGGGCGGTGCCGGCATAATGTGCGACTGCATATTGTTCATCTTGATCCCTCCGTATCTCCTTCTAGTTGTATTTGTACCTGTTCATAAGGTAGCTTAAACGATTTCCGGTTCTATTATGCGGAGAAAAGATCGTTTTATTCTCTCGGAGCGGAGCAATATTTTGAATCTTCGGAGGCGGGCAAAGGAAAAAGGTTTGTTTCCCGGGTTGTTTTGAGGGACCGGAACAAAATTGCGAAAAACAAAGACGTCCGGGGCTGACAAAAAACGATGTGACACTGTAAAATAATGACTTTTTGCTTTACAATGGATTATTGGAATGCCGAATACCGGTTCACCGGCATCGAAAAATTGAGCAGGCAAAATAGTTGCAGCGGCAGAACCCCGCGGCCAAAACCGGTACACTCCATACGGAATCCGTCGCTTTTTTCAGGGAGTTCATAAATTCGCTTATGTTTGTTGTTCACCACGGCAATCATCTTGTTTTAATTCGGTTGGGCATGTACATTCCATCAATATTTTTGCAAACAGAGAGGCATGAATTTGCCGGAGCCTTGGGTATATGTGGCAACATCTTTGCCAGTATGATTCGTACAAAAATTCTTTTCCAAAAAATAAATAAATACAAAAAGACAAACAGCAGGGAGAACGGTTATATGCAAGAAACGAACAGAACACAAGTCTTTATTGCATTGATTATTGCCACTTTTTTAACGGCCATAGAAGGGACGATTGTCAGTACGGCGATGCCGAAAATCGTTAATGATTTAGGAGGCGGTCATTTATATACATGGGTCATATCCATCTACTTGATGGCCACGGTTTTGAGTACGCCGGTTTTTGGAAAAATGGCGGATTTATATGGCCGTAAAAGGATGTTTACAATCGGGGTTCTCATCTTTTTAAGCGGTTCGATGCTGTCGGGTTTTTCCCAAAGTATGGAACAGCTTGTTGTTTTCCGGTTAGTACAGGGAATAGGAGCGGGAGCATTGGCCACAATCCCGTTTATTATTATCGGCGACGTTTTTACGTTTGAAGAAAGAGGCCGTATTCAAGGGTGGATAAGCAGTGTCTGGGGCATATCGGGCATAATCGGCCCGGTGACCGGAGGATTAATTGTTGATTTGATTTCCTGGCACTGGATATTTTTTATGAATTTGCCGTTCGGTCTCGTCTCATTGTTTTTATTAAGACTTTCATTATGCGAAAAACTGGAAAGGAAAAAACAAGTAATCGATTATGGAGGCATCATAACATTTTCTTTGGCGATGACATCATTCTTGTTTGCAACGGCTTTGTTGAAAGAAGAGGGAACGGTTTCTACGGGAGCGGCCGCATGGTTAGGCGCCAGTGTGATTTTGCTCGCCATTTTTTTGCTTGTGGAAGCAAAAAGCAGGGAACCGATGCTTCCTCTTTCCCTTTTTAAAATTCCTGTTTTGTTCATTGTTAATGTTACAGGGTTTTTACTCAGCATTATTTTGATTACGGCAACATTTTATATCCCGCTGTGGGTTCAAGGAGTCACGAATTTAAATGCAACATATTCCGGCATTGCCGCTTTGCCTATATCTGTCACTTGGCTTTTCGGGGCAATTCTTGCCGGAAAAAAGATCGCCAAAGCACCGCTCGGACGGATTGTCGCGGCCGGGAATTTCTTTATTTTCGCCGGTGCTGTCGGTTTGTCCCTTTTTAAAGCGGATACGGGAATTCCTTGGATGATGGCGGTATCGGCTTTGCTCGGATTTGGTTTTGGAATTTCATTTACGACATTTACGGTGGCCGTTCAGTCGGCAGTCGGATGGAACAGGAGGGGAGCAGCCATGGGGGCGCATAATCTCATGAAAAATCTCGGCCAGGTGATTGGCATCTCCTTTTCAGGGTTGCTGTTGAGTGAAGAGCTAAAAGGGATGGCCCTTCAAACAAGTTTGCATACCATTTTCGTCATACTTGTCATTTTATCCATTGCCGCCATGGCTCTTTCATATTTTCTGTTTGGCAAGAGAGGCGAAAATCTTGTTGCCCACTAATAAATCAAATGGGAAATGATGACAATTTTTTTAAAATTTTATGGAGTTGCCGGTTTATTATTGTGATATAATAAACGTATTAATATAATGTTAATGATAAATAAGAGGAGGCTTCTAAATGGGTTGCGGATGTCATCATCATGATTTAACCGATGGAAAAGCGATCGTCGATCACGTAAAAAGAAAAGGAAAAGAAAACGAAAAACCGTTGGTTTTCCACAAAATTTCCTGCGAATGCGGAACCACGTTTACTTTTGAAAAAGTTGTCATGAATTGCCCGAATTGCGGCATGACTTATGGGGTTACGCCATGCAGTTCAGATAAAATTGAAAACATAAAAGCTGCGGGTATTCGTTACGCTTGATGCATGTCATGCATTAAAATCACTTGCAATGAAAACAGACGGTTTTTGAAACCGTCTGTTTTTATAAGAAAACTGATTGTAAGGCTATAATCCATTTCAAGATAGAAAAATTTTGACCTGTTTTTCACAAATCAAGGGAAGCGTGTTTTATTCGGACTTTAACTGGGCATCAATTTCCCGGAGAAGTTCACCGATCTTTTTGTTGTTGATGACCAAATCGGCATAGATGTCATAGTCTGTTTTATCCATGTTCACGATTACTAATTTGGCGCCGTTTTCTTTCGCAATCAACGGAAATTGATTGGCCGGGGTAACTGTTAAAGACGAACCGAGAACGATGAATAATTCGGCTTTCTGTGCTTCTTCAAGCGCAAACTGGAAAGCATCTTCGGGAAGAGTTTCGCCGAATAATACGACGGACGGCCGTAAAATGCCCCCGCAACTGCAGTAATATTCTTCATTGAGATATTCTTCACTGCTATATTCCTTTTTGCAAGCTTGACAGTGCAATTTTTGCAAAGTGCCGTGAAGTTCGGCAACCCGGACGGATCCGGCCATCTGATGAAAACCGTCGACATTTTGGGTAATGACAGATTGAATGAGATTTTCCTTTTCCCAATCAGCAAGGATATAATGTCCGATGTGCGGGCCGAATTCTTTTATGCCGATGACGCGCTCCCGGTAAAATTCAATAAATTCTTGTACATTGTTGTTGAGCGCTTCCGTGCTGGCAAGTTTGCGCGGATCCTTTTTCCTCCATAATCCTTGCGAAGAACGGAAATCAGGCAATCCGCTTTCAGTTGACATCCCAGCACCGGTAAAAACAACGGTATACCGGGACTCCTTCAGCCAATCTTTTAACATCAATATCAGCTCCTTTTCCGAACAAGCCTCCAACACCATTATAAACCGAACCCCTCCCGGATTGTACCTTGCCATTTATTTATGAGGGAAGAGCATGATCCGTTTTTCCGCATTATTGTTTTTGGTCGCGGACAATTCATTTGTTCACCCATAAGTAATCATATACGGTCACAGCCAATTTCAGAAGTAAAACTAATCACATTAAAAGAACTTTTATTCACTGCCGGACAGGGGAAGATAAAATTGAAAACTTGGAAAAAATGAAAAGGGGAATGATTATGTTTGGATTTGAAGACATAAATTTTGAAAAACTGCTGATCCAAGCCGGAGCCATTATGATTAAAACGTTATTGATCTTCCTTGCATACAAAGTTGTCAAATCCATATCTTTAAAAATTGTCAGGAACTCTTTTGAACGGGTCGCAAAAAGAGAAAACATTTCCCCCGGCCGGGCGCAAACTTTGCAAAAACTCACCGAAAATATCATCACTTATGCCCTCATTTTTATTTTGGTTGCCACTCTGTTTAATATTTTTGGGTTTTCTGTGGCGAGTCTTATTGCCGGGGCGGGAATTGTCGGACTGGCAATCAGTTTCGGCGCACAAGGACTCGTCAGTGATGTTGTAACCGGTTTTTTCCTTCTTCTTGAAAAACAAATGGATGTCAATGATTACGTTACCGTCGGGGAATTTGAAGGAATTGTGGAAGCCATCGGATTAAGGACGACGCAAATTCGAAGCTTTGACGGAACATTGAATTATATCCCAAACCGGGAGATTGTCACCGTTTGCAATCATTCTCGGGGGAATATGCGGGCTCTCGTGGATATCAGCATCCCTTACGGGGAAGACTTGAACCGGGCGATTGACATTTTGGAAGAAGTTTGCCGCAAGATGGCCGCTGAAAATCCGATGATTGTGGAAGGACCGAAAGTGTTGGGTGTACAAGCTTTCGGCACGTCAGACATTGTTCTGCGGGTGATTGCCAGAACGAAGAATATGGAACAATGGTCAGTGGAGCGGGAATTGAGAAAAGCGATTAAAGAAGCATTTGATGAACACGAAATCGAACTGCCTTTTTCTCAGCGGGTGCTCATCCGAAAAGAAGGTTTTTGAATTATTAAATAAAATCATTCTTTTTTTATTTTCATTCGCTTATTAAAGACATGAAAACTAATATAAAAGTGAAAATTTTATATTTATTGTGAACTTAGTCACAGAATTATCAAAAATATTTTAGTAATATAGTGAATAAAAATATGCGCGCAAAGGAGGGATGTCCCGTCCCATCAACTAAAAACCGTTTGGCACAAGTGATTTCATCTAAAAAAATTTTCCCCTGAAACATTTCGCTTCTCTGTAAAGTCAGCATTCGCCAGTCAACACTTCTGTATTCCTCATGTTAGAAAGTGAAAGTCTTGTGTGAACTTTATTCAATTCTTTTAAAAAGGTATGCCGAGGGGGGAACGAGACGTGAATCTCCTGCAAAAAACGAGAAAAATCAACCAGCTGCTGCAAGAAAACCGTTTGAACAAAAGTGCTTTTTTCAATGAGTTGCTCCGCGCGTTGAGTGAAGTGTTAAATGCCGATACGTTGATTGCCGGCAAAAACGGCAAAGTGCTCGGTTATTCATTGCGGGAAGGTTTTTTTAATCAACATTTGCAAAACATCGTGGAAAAAGGGCAATTGCCGGACGATTGTACCGAAAAATTGTTAACGATTACGACGACTGTTCCGAATTTGGGGACAAACGTCAAAGACCTTTCCGCGCATCAGGACGGCAAGCCATTCTTTGAACGGCCGGTAACAACCGTCATTCCCATTTACGGAGGCGGAGAACGGCTTGGCACCATGTTTCTTACAAAATACGGAACGGCGTTTAATGAAGACGATCTGATCATCGGTGAATACGGAGCGGCGGCGATTGGCTTTAAAATTTTGTGCTCCAAGGCGGAAGAGAGGGAAGAAAAGGAGCGGAACAAAGCCAGTACGAGAATGGCGATATCTTCTTTATCGTACAGTGAGCTTGAAGCGGTGGAGCATATTTTCGCAGAACTTGACGGTGATGAAGGGTTAATCATCGCCTCCAATATAGCAGACAGAAAGAAGTTGACCCGCTCTGTTATCGTCAATGCATTGAGAAAACTGGAAGGGGCGGGAATCATTTCTACCCGTTCACTGGGGATGAAAGGAACATATATAAAAGTGTTAAACAACGAATTTTTAAAGGAGTTGGAAGCCTTAAAAGTATAAAAGAACATACATTTGGCGCCTTTTAATCATTTTCGCAATGATTAAAAGGCTTTTTCTTTTCAGTACAAGTTTTTCCGGTGATGAGGAGAAAAACCGAGAAAATGGAAAATTATTGAATATATTACATAATATTGCTATTATTTTGACTATACTAAAAGTCCAAAGTTTGGACCAAAAAGAACATGTAAGGAAAGGAAATAAAATAATGACAAAAGAGAAGTTAGGCAAATTGTTGGAACAAGTGGAACTGCCGGTCATTTCCGCTCCGATGTTTCTTGTTTCCGGACCGGATTTAGTGATCGAAACATGCAAAAACGGTGTCATCGGTTCTTTCCCTTTATTGAACGCCCGCACAGACGATATTTTGGAAGAATGGCTTATAACCATTAAGAAAGAGTTGCAAAAAGCAAAACATTCACAGACAGGGGCGAAAATCGCCCCATGGGCCGTGAATCTCATTGTCCACCGTTCCAATCACCGCTTAGAAAAACAGATGGAATTAATCAAAAAGCACCAGCCGCCGATTGTCATCACATCATTAGGCAATCCGCAAGGCGTCGTTGAAATTGTTCAGTCCTACGGCGGTCTTGTTTTTTCAGATGTTGCCACGCTTCGTCATGCCAAAAAGGCGGCTTCGCTTGGAGTTGACGGCTTAATTTTAGTCTGCAGCGGCGCCGGAGGGCATGGCGGGGAACTCAATCCGTTTGCCTTTATGGGAGCTGTCCGAAAGTTTTGGAATGGAATTACTTGCATTGCGGGATGTGTGACAAGCGGACGGGATGTTTTGGCAGTCCGTGCGTTGGGGGCTGACTTTGCTTACATGGGCACCCGTTTTATTCCTGCCGAAGAAAGCATGGCTTCCTTCGAATACAAGAAAATGGTCATTGAATCGACATCGGATGATATCATCTATACGGACGCTTTCAGCGGCGTCAAAGGAAATTATTTAATTCCAAGCATAAAAAAAGCGGGGATTGACCCCGGAAACATACCAGGAAAGGGCAGCCTTGATTTCAGCAGCCGAGAAGGCCCGCAGGCAAAACCATGGAAAGATATTTGGTCAGCCGGTCAAGGCGTGAACAGTATCGACAAAATCAGCCCTGTTTCTGAAATTATTGAACTTCTCCGCAAAGAATACCGCCAAGCACTTGCCGGCCTCCGCTTTTCCGAAGAACCGTTCCAAAACGCTTAGTCTTTTACAGGAAGCTGGTCTTATGCCTTTCTCCGTTTGAATTGGCCAATCGTCTGCGGTCATCACGTCACCGATGGTTCTTTTCTAGCAACTATGGCAAGACGGCGCTCATTAAAGTATCACACTAAAGCCTGGGGACAGCGGTTCCTCAGGCTTGTACGTGCTTTATTTTGAGAAGGATTTGTTGTTTGTAATTTGCAATTCCGAAAGGGGAAGCGTGATGATTTTTCCGCCAATCTGTACGTGAATGGTATCTTTAAAGATTGCTTTTACCAATCCTTTGAGAGAAATGGTCGAATTCACGGCGATGTTTCCTTCTGGGGTGTGGGATTCCGGGTTTTCTGGCATAAGAACAACCTCCAAAGTCTCAAAAAATATGAATCTGCGAAAATATCAATTGAACTGCCTTTTTGGCAAAACGAATCAAAAACACTATCAATCAATAATCTCATAATTTTTATGGGAAATTACCGTTAAAGGCGTGTCAAGTCTTAATGATTTCGCGTCTTCATCATTTATTCTGACTATGACGCTCGATTCGCGGACTTGTTGAACTTCTCCAATCAATGTCAATCCCATTCTCGTAAATTTAACTTTATCTCCATCTTTCGCGATCTTTCTTTTACCCAATTTTTTATCTACTCCTCTGAAAACAATTGAAATTGTTCAATTTTTAACAAATTATGAACAAATGGACTTAGGACAAGTATTACACGTTAACAACATCTTGTCAAGAAAAAGCCCGGAACTGAAGTTTGTATTTTACTATAGTCATATAATATTCAGAAACATACAATGGCTGGATCAACTGTCAGCGCCGCCGTGTTTTCTGCTGCAAAGGTTCGTACATGGACTCAGTTTTTTAAAGGAACCCTTTATGCCGGGGAATTGGCACAATTTTTCCGGAAAAACGGTTTTGTCGGATGAACGGGGCAAAAAGACACGGGAGGGAAGTTTGCTTTTTGAAATAGAACAGGGTTCTTCAAATTCTTGCAGCAAACCGGGTTCGCTCTCACATGTTGCAATTTATTTATTTTATATTAAAATTTGGTTATTGTGTATGAATATTTCAAAAAATGCAATACTGATACTAAAAAGTAAAGGAGCATTCTTATGACTATGGAACCTGGAACCAGTTTCCATATCGCTGAAGAAGTAAAAGCGAATTTTAATTTTGCGGAGACTTTAACCATTATCCGGAACAACGGGGTGACCGTTCAATTTATTTTAGACAATGACAAGGGATCGGGCGCCATGCCGATTCAACATCTCCATTATTTATTGAGAAGAGATGAATTGATTCCTGCAAAAGCGACAGAAGAAGATCAAGAAATCAGCTGATGTAAAAAGTTTTTGAAAAGGATTTCGGAAGATAACCGGAATCCTTTTTTTAAGTAAAATGGGTGTTTCCGGAAAACGCCGGACAACCGATAAAGAGTCTCAAAAAATCGGAACAGTATCGATGAAAGGTGTTTGACCGCCCGCGGGTCCTCAAGGCCGCCGATAGGATAATGATGCTGTTTTATTAAAATAAAATCGTTCTTAAGACCGAGCATCATTCCCAACCGCAGATGGTTTTTCCCGTTGGCCGTTCCTCTTATCATGAATGGTAAAGAAACTATTTTGATAAAAATCCGGTGTTATAAAGGATATGGAGGAACAGCAGATGGGAGAAAGAAAGATTTATATTGTTCTCACGGATACGGGCACCGTATTTACAAGATTGATAAAACTTTATACGAAAAGTCCGTACAATCATGTTTCGGTCGCCTTTGACAAACAATTAAAGGAAATTTACAGTTTCGGCAGAAAAAATCCTCACAATCCTTTTTTCGCCGGCTTCGTGCGGGAAAATATTGAAAGCCGTTTGTTTCAAAGGGCCGCCTGTCAAATTTACGGCATGGCTGTAACAGAGAGTGAATATAATCAGTTGGTTGGATATATTGAGCAATTAAAAAAGAACCACAAAAAATATAAATATAATCTGATTGGTTTGTTCGGAATTATGTTTAACATAGAGATACACAGAAAATATGCCTATTTTTGTTCACAATTCATTGCC
>CALKIU010000126.1 GCA_937995745.1 uncultured Bacillaceae bacterium
ACTTTTCCGAAAAAACTTGCGCCAAGTGTGTTTTTGAAGCGCAGAGGCGGGGTTTTTTTAACATTTCTCCGATCCGCAAAAAAATACGCACAATAAAAAACGCGATGTCCGGGAGAACATCGCTATCAGGCGGAGCAGAAACAACGGCCGTCAATCAAAATCATTTTCCTGATCGATACTTAAAATTTGTCCTGTTCTGGCATGAACTTCCACTTCAACGACAACTTGATTCGGCGTCAAAATATAAACTTCATACACCGGCACACCATTTTCCAATTCCAAATCGACGTGAAGCACTCGTCCAGGAACTCGGGCGAGGGCGATTTCTCTGGCTTGCTGCTTGGTGATGTTTTGTCTGTATGCGGGAAACAAATGGGGATAATAATAATTTCCGTACACTCCTTTAACCTCCTTCAATTTCATCACTCATTTATCCTTATGTATTGGACAAAAAAGGAGTGCAACAAAGAAGGGCCGGTGGCGGGGTAAGTTGCTCATTTCGAAGGAGAGCAGCAAATGGACCTGCTGTCTTTTTCAAGCAAAAATAACTCACAGGAAAAATTCATCCGCTTCTCATCATTTTTTAATGTCTATTTTTTATCATAAAAGCGCAAGATGTTAAAAAATGGACCAAACAAAACAAGGAGAGAATGAGTATGCTAAAAAAATTATTCATAACAGGATGTACCGTTATTCTATTGGCAGGATGCGGCACAGCGGCGACAGATGATAATGCGGGCGGAGCCAACCAGCCTGATAATCGGGATGAAGCAGAAGTCACGCAAAATGCCGAACGGCAAACGGACACGAAACAAAAGACAGGCGGCAGCGCGGAAAAGAACGGGGGTACGATTGACATTGCGAATCCGCCCGTCTCCTTTACGGAGGCCGTGAACATTTTTAAAGAAAACCATCCGAATGCAAAAGTGGAATCTGTCGCGTTGGATGACGATGACGGTCGTTTCCATTATGATTTTGAAGGCTTCGACACGGAAAAAGAATATGAAGTGGAAATTGACGCCCGGACGGGAAAGGTCGCGGAGCGAGAAACGGACCCGGAACGGGATCAAGATGATTTCATCGATTTTTCAGCGATCATTTCTCCGGAAAAAGCGTTAGAAATCGCATCTGCGAGAGACGAGGTGAAAGGCCTCCATCCGACAGGCTGGTCGCTTGAAGCAGATGACGGACTGCAAAAATACACGATTGAATATGATAAAGACGGAGATGATGATGACATCGACATCAAAATCAATGCCGTCACCGGAGAAATTTTGGAAGTGGACAGAGATTGATTCGAACGGGAAAGAAAAGATTTCCAAAAACGAAGGCATTTCCCGGAAAAGGATTCCTATCCCCGGGAAGTGCCTTTGTTTTCCTGAAAAAGGCGAGGTTTTTTTCTCTTGTCGGTTCGGGCATATGCCCAAAATCCCATTTATCGTTGAAACTTTGTCCTTTGTCCGTTTTTTCAAGGAATCCGCTTATGGAAACTTATTTATCTTCTATTCTGTTACGGTGGAAATCTGCCATGTGACCCCGTATTTGTCCTTCACTTGGCCGTAAGCCGGGCTCCAATGGGTTTCTTGAAGGGGCATGATCACTTCTCCGTCTTTTTGAAGTTTTTCAAAAATCCGGTTCGCTTTGTCGGCGTCGTCCACAAGGGCGGCGATTGTGATATGGGTGCCTTGCTCATACGGCTGCCCGGGGAAATTGTCTGAGATCAACAAATAGGTGTTGTCAATTTTTAAATTGGCATGTACGACGAGGTCTTTGACATTTTCCGGCACGGGAAATTCAGGGTCCGGAGGGATGTCTCCGTAGGTTTGCACGCCGATCAGTTCGGCATCAAAAACATCTTGATAAAATTTAACCGCTTCTTGTCTGTTTCCGTTCGTGATTAAATATGGATGTACCCCGGTGATCATTGTGTGCACCTCTCTTTTGGTCTTTCATTTTTGCGGAAACAATACCATCTTTAGAGTGTCACCCGGTTTTCCGGATTATTCCTGCCGGTTTAGAGTTTTGGCGGAAACGGTTTAAAAGGTGACAGGGCCGTTTATCTGTAAAAAACCACTTGTCGGACAGGGGGGCCGTTTTATCGAGCATGAGCTTTTTTGCGGGTGCGGGAGTTTTGATGCTCCATATTGATTGTTTTTGAAGTTTGCCGGCCGCTTTTCTTCAGTTCGGCCGGGCGGGGCCGCCGGGGACACCTTTTGTGGAGCATGACGGCCCGCTTCGTTCCGGCTTCACAGCCCGAAATTGTTTGGACGGCACCGGTGCGCGAGCATAAAAAAACAGAACTTCCGGATTTGAGAGTTCTGTTTTCAATCAGGCGGCTGATGTTTCAAAACGGATATTGCATGTGAATGCAATGGTGAATGTTACGGACGGCTCAGTTCAGCCGGGCGGCGATTTTTTCTCCGGCAATCCTTGCCATTGCCGTTGCGCATGTGTTGGAAGACGGCAGCATCATCCCGTACAACAAATCTTTCAAAGTCAGGATGTCTCCCGGCAGAAAATAGTCCCCCATTCCGGGAGTAATGTCCGTTTCCTGAATCATAAATTGTTCTTCAAGGCCGGATACATAATCCAGCGCGGTGACGGCAGTCATCAATTTAGTAACGGAGGCCGGGTGGCCGGGGACATCGGCATTTTTTGAAAAAATCAACGGGAGGTCCGCTTTCGGGTTGAACTCCGACTGGTCGGGCAGCCTGCACACTGCGGCGCTCTCCGATTCAATGTCCTGGACTTTTGCTTTTGGATTTTTTTCCAAAATCAAGGCGTTGTCCATGGCGATTTTTAAATCGCGGGCTCTTTTTGCCGGCGATGCGGCTCCTCTCAGGGCGGCTGCGTATTTTTTTCCATCCGGCGCGGCAAACAGTAACACGATATGAAATCCGTCCATTTCATTAGTTCCCCAAATCGCTCCCGTTTTTGCGCCCAGAATTTCATATTCGGCTTCGATCTGCGGGAGCCGGACTGTTGTTTGCACGGTCAGCTCCCTTGCTTCCCTTCCGTGAATCTTCATCGCATATATTTTTTTGTTCCAGATGGCGGCAAGTTCCTGATAACGGGAGGCGTAAATCATCAGTTTTAACATGTCCCTTGTTGACATGACCTGTTCCGTCGTGCTTGGAAACCCGGCCGGTTCCACAAAACGGGAGCGGGTCAGACCGATTTGTTGGGCTTTGGTGTTCATCTCTTGAATGAAGAGTTTCTTTGCTTTTTTGGCCGGAGTGCCCGGCGGTTTATGGCCTTTTTTCATTTCGTTTTCAAACATACCGATTTCACCTGCTTTTTTCATGGTGGGATGAGGGAATGATGGGACAAGGGTGGGACAAGGGGACAGGCACCGTGTCCCAGTGGGACAAGTTTCCTGTCCCCGTGTCCCACCGCACCTCCCTATGTCCCGCGCCCGTGTTCCGCGGTAAGCAAAGTTTGTTTGAAAATTCGTTATTTGGTGTAAAATATTTTCTGACAACGGTGAAAAGGAGAATGGTGTGATGTTTGCAGAATATGATGAGTGTGTTGCCGGTTTTGAAAAAATTGATGCTGCCCGCGGCGAGCAATTGATCAGCGGTGACGGAGAAGCGGTCATTTATATCGGCAAAGCGGTCTGTCCTTTTTGTCGAAGATTTGTTAAGAAACTCAAAAAAGTGGCCGAAGAAACGCACGCACATATTTATTATATCGACAGCGCCGATGAATCGGATATGGAAGGAATCACAGCATTCCGCGAAAAATACAGCATTCCGACGGTGCCCGGTTTTATTTACACAAACGGCGCCGCAGTAAATGTAAGATGCGACTCATCCATGACTGAAGAAGAAATCAAAGCTTTTATGAACAAATGAATATGAAGGAGCGATGATCTGTTTTCGCTCGTTTCATGGTATCGGAATCCTGTCCCTTTTGACAGGATTCTTTTTTTATAAAAAACATAAATATTCACGGGAAATCCGGATTCAGAAATGAATAGAAAAAATAGATTCATATTCTGCGGAAAATCGAAAGAAAGGAAAACACGTGGACCCATCACAACTCTTTGAAATTTCCTTATTTCCCCAGTTGAATTGTGATATGGAGAAAATTATAGTGTTCTTTGTGCAAAAATACATCATGAGGAGAGAGGAAAAATGTTGAAAAAAGCCTTGCTATATATTACATTGAGCACGGGTCTCGCTGTTACCGGGGTTGTTTGGACCGGAAGCGAAGACGTGGCGAGAACGAAAGAGGTTGTAGACGAATTTTCCCAAAGTATTGATGCATTAGTTAAAGAAAGAAGCCTTTTGGAAGCCGAGATTGCGGAATTAGAAGACGATAAGACATTTCTTTACCAATGGATTGATGAATTAATGAAAGAAAACAAAACTCAATCCGCCAAAATCACCGAACTGCAAAATATGATTGCCGAAAAAGACGCGCGCATCCAAGAAATCGAAAAACAAATTGCAGAAAAAAATACGGAAATAGAAACTTTGAAACAACGTATGGCCGAACTTGAAAATACTTTGGAAAATAAAAATGCGTACATCTCCCACTTGGAAGAAGACTTGACACGTGCAAATAATGAAGTGAAAGAACTTCGCAAGTATTGCGAGAAAAAACTGGAAGAATCAAAGAAAAAAATAAACAGAGATGCTGAGCAAAACAACGAATAGCAAACCAAGAGCGGTAAAGAAACACCGCTTTTTCTATGCACGTCTTTCCGTCCGCGGAATCCATCACGTTGCGGAATATTCCTGTCCAGGAAAAGAATCCATTTATGGTATCCGAAAAATGAAGGCTTCCAATCAGGCAGTCCGGGAGCCTGCAGCATCCTTCCCACGTCTGCCTGTCCCGGAGCCTTGTGATTCTGAAAGAACATGTCCTTTTAACACTTTTCTTTTATGAAAAAAATGTTTTGTCAGCCATATGAAATGCAAATCCCCTTTTGCTCCGACTGCAACGTCCTTCTACGATTCAGCGGGAAGCACAAGCCGCAGCCGGCACTTAATCCTTTATTTTGACTGCGGCTTTTTCATTTATCTCAAAACAAATTTCATCCCCGAGCGCGGGAGTTTCTTCCCCTGCAGCATAAGCATAAGCCGGAACATCCATCAACAAGTTTTTTCCTTCCCAATCCAAACCGATTCTGTAATTTTTACCCAAATATTCGACCCACCGGACCGTGCCTTTATAACGGCCGGAGTCTGAAAGCTGCAATCCGTCGGGCCTCACCATAAAAGTCTCTCCCCTTATGGCAAAAAAATTGCAATCGCCCATAAACTCAGCGACGAACCGATTGACCGGCCTTTCATATATTTCCCGCGGGGTCCCGAATTGTTGAATCACCCCGTTGTGCATAATGGCTATTTTATCGGCAATGGACATGGCTTCCTCTTGATCATGGGTTACATAAATCGCCGTAATGTCCGCCTGCTTTTGTATATTTCTGATTTCCTGCCACATCGATACCCGGAGTTTTTCATCCAGATTGCTCAACGGTTCGTCGAAAAGCAGGACATCCGGCTTCACGACCAAGGCTCTTGCCAGGGCAACCCTTTGCTGCTGGCCGCCGCTCAACTGGCTGATTTTTCTATTTTCAAAACCGGCCAGTTTCACCGTTTCCAATATCTTTTTAACCCTTTCCCTTCTTTCCGCGGCCGGAATCCGCCGCACTTTCAGACCGTACTCCACATTCTTGCCGACCGTCATATGGGGGAAAAGGGCATAGTTTTGAAAAACCATTACCGCGTTCCTTTTTCGCGCTTCCACGTTCGACATATCTTTGCCGCCAAAATAAATCTTCCCTGTTGATAAAGGAAGCAGCCCGGCAATGAGATGCAAAAGAGTCGTCTTGCCGCAGCCGGAAGGGCCCAAAAGGGCAACCAACTCCCCGTGGCTGGCGGCCAGATGTACATCGTGAAGGACTTTGTTTTCTCCGTAATAATGGGTCACGCCTTCGATGTTAATCTCCATTCCCGCTCACCTGTCCTTTGTCATGCCCCGGAAATCCAAATAGATCAGGGTCGCATCATCGTGGGTTTTCAGCCGGCCGATTCTTGTTTTATCTTTGTCCGCTTTTTCCAGTTTTCTCAATTCTTGAATGAGCGCGCTCGCCCCTTTTTCCCAGATCGTTTCCAGAAGATCCTTTTTCGTATATTTGGCCTGCAATGGGTTCAATCCGTCGGTGGCGAGAAGCACTCTTTCAACGCATTCAACGGGAAATGTTTTGTAAATCCCCTGATCCACCGCTTCTTCGCAATGGCTCAGAATGTAATAACCGTCGGGCTGATTCATTTTTGAACGGTTTTTATTGAGCAAGTCCAGCTCTTCTTGTGTAAATCCTTTAAAAACAATGCGGTCCTCTCTGTTTTCGTCCCTGGCCATCAATTGGATGACTTGTTCGTCGAGACGGTTGATCGATTCATCCGTCAGCACGGCCATTTGGCCGTTACTCTGTTCGATAAAAATTTTCACATCCCCGAGAATAAACGTTTCCAGAACCTGTCCGTTTTTTCTCACGACGGCAATGCCCGCCGAAAGTTTCTCATGGGGCTGCAAGGATGAGAGGTCAACAAATGTTGCAACCTCTTTGTTCAACCGGGAGATTCCTTCTTTTAAAATCTCTTGGATGGAATGGCTCGTATCGTCGAGATGCTCCTCCAGATAACCTTTCCACCATTGCACCAGCCACGCAACATCATTTCCCGATGGGAGATAGCTTTTTTCCGTCAACGCAGAGGCGCCGTCGATGACAAAGGCGCCCAGCCTGGTAAGTCCGTACGTATCTTCATTGTATTTTTTTACCGTATCCGTGCAAAAATCCACTTTCATTTGGCATCGTCCTCATTCCGTATACGTTTGAACTCTTTTTAACAGAACCGTCCCGATGACTGTCAATAAAAGCACCAACGTCCCATAAGCCATGGCCAGACCGACTTCAAATTCATCCATCCGTTTGACCATCGCAATGGAAATAGGCCGGTTGGACGGTGTATATAAAAAAGCCGAAATGGTGTGTTCTCCCAAACTTCTTACAAAGACGAGCAAAAATCCGGCCCACACTCCCGGGGAAATAAGCGGCAAATGGACACGGAAAAAGGTCGTCCATCCCGTAGCACCGAGATTTTTCGACGCCTGACCGTACTGATCCTTCAGTTTTTGGTATGAGACAGTAACGGACCTCACCGCCATGGGAAGCATACTGATAAAATAGGTCAAAGGAAGCAACAGCCAGGTGCCGAGCAAAACAGTGCTGAAGCCGTTAATCATATTGATGGCGATGGCGCTCCCCGGCAGGGCAAAAGGCAGCATTAACAGAAACTCCAATAACGGATTTAGGGACAGCGAACCT
>CALKIU010000127.1 GCA_937995745.1 uncultured Bacillaceae bacterium
AACCGCACAAACCCGGCTCCAACCTATAGCCCCTCCCTACCTAATACATCGGCTTTCGTTTCCTCTCATTTCTTTTTATTTTCTTCCGCTTGTTTTCATTTCCTTGCGGTGCCTGTCACCCACCCCCCACCCCCGGCAAGAGAAGTTTTTTTGCCGGGGGTGGGTCGGGTGCCTTTACATTTTCTTTACAATTTGAATGTAATATAGCAAGGTTTATGGATATTTTTCTGATTTTAACGAAGTACAGTTTTTTTGCAGAGGTGATTCCATCCCCGGCTGCTGGCCGGAGCTCGTAAAGGTTTTTTAAAATTAAATGATTTGCAAGTGATGAAGCAGGGGTTCCGGCTGTATGGGAAATCATGAACCAAAAGGTGAGGAGAAAACGGATGGATATTAAACAATTGGAAAAATACATTAAGAAAATTAAGGTTAAGAATCTTGTGAACTAGGATGTGGAGGTGGTGAATGATTCTCCCCTTGAGATGATCGGCAAAGGCCGGCAAGGGGCGGTTTTTAAGGTGACAGAGGATATTTGCGTAAAGGTGTTTGGCAATGAAGAGGATTGTGAGCGCGAGTATTATGCCCTTTCTCTCGGACAAGATACAAACATGTTTCCGAAGGTTTATGCCAAAGGCCCGCTGTATATTGTCATGGAATTTATCAAAGGGGTCGATTTAAGGGAATATTTGCAATCCCAGCCGCTCACTGAAGAACTATCCAAAAGACTGATTGAAATGCTTGTCACTTTTAAGGAAATCGGCTATGAGCGCATTGACCATCATAAGCGGCAAATTTATATCCAGGAAGATGGAAGTCTTAAGGTAATTGATGTGGCCCGCACAGTTTGGCGCGACAGAGTCTATCCATATCCCCGCAAACTCTTGAATTCCCTCGGTGAAGATTACAAAGCAGTTTTTTTGTCACATGTACAAGCTATGGCTCCGGAACTTTACGAAGAGTGGCAACATTACATCCGCATGGAGGAAATGTCAAAACAAATCTACGACGTTCTCATTAATCAGAGAAAGTTCGGTAAAGACATCGGCAAAATATCGAAAAAGCTGCTGACGAAAAAGGATGAAAAGAATTATGTCACTCTTCTTGAAGGGCTTATGTACAAAGTTTTTAAAGAAGAGTGGGTGCGCACCATGCTTGTACTCGGCAAAGATCCTGATGAAGTAATGGAAAAAATTGATGAGTATTGGGATTATCGCGAGCAGCAAGTCTATGAAAATTTAACTGCGAAAATTAAAGGCAGTAAAGGGAAAAAAGGTGACAGAGAATGGCAACGGGAAGAGGATACCGGAAAATACGGCAAGGATAAAGACAAACGCGATAAGAAGGATAAGAAAGGGAAAAAAGACAAAAAGGACAAGCACCACCATCATCACCATAAAGACAAGGACCGGGATAAAAAAGATAAGGACAAGCACCGTGACAAAAAGAAGAAAGACAAACATCGCCATTAGGAAAAGCAAACGGGAATTCCCGTCCGTTTACAAAAACATAATTTCACTGAATCAGAGGAGAATGCAAACATGAAAGTACTCATTATTTGGCGTTTACTCACTGTGGGAGGGGTCAATGCCGGCTGGCGGAACCGTGCAGTTTATTTTAAAAAGCACGGGATCAACACGGAATTCCTGTACATGAAAGACCACGGCGGCTTGCACATTATGGAGGACGTTGCCCCTGTCTACCTGACAAAGGACAAACAGGAAATCAATAACATTATCACTAAAAATCATTATGATGCAATTATCGTGGTTGACACCGGCTATGCTTATGAATGGCTGAAAAAAGCCGGATATGAAGGGCCTGTTATTGTGGAAGCGCGAACACCGGAACTCATTAAACTCAGACCTCACATAAAAAATTTCCACGGAATCGTTCCAAAAACCTTCGTCGTTCCTTCCTATTACCAAAAAGATCTGCTCTCCATCCTATATGATACGGAACATATTCCTGTCAACGTAATTTATAACGGAATAGACGTTTCCTTTTTCCGGCCTTTAGAAAAAGAAGACATTTCTTTTACAGAAGAGCCGCTGTTGCCTCCAGATAAGAAAATTATCGGCTGGATTGGCCGCCTCGATAAACGGAAAAACTGGCCGATGCTGATTGAAGTCGCAAAAAGGATTAAGGCGGAGCGGAATGATGTGGAAATATGGGTGATTGGCGGGGCACAAAGCGTTCAGCGTGAAGAATTCCGGGCCGCATGGCAGGCAGAAAAACTGACCGATATCATTAAATGGTTTCCGGTTATTCCTTACCAGCAAATGCCCCATGTCTATGCAAAGATTCTCCTTTCAGGCGGATGTACGCTGGCAACCACCAAATCGGAATCATTCGGAAATACCTTTATTTAAGCAATGTCCTGCGGGGTGCCTGTCGTCGCTTCGAATATCCGGCCCATTACTGAACTTGTTAAAAGAGGAGAAACGGGCCTCCTTTACCGGGGGCAAAATGTGGATGATGCGATCCGCCAGCTTTACGGCATTTTGGATAATCCTGCTCTTCATAAAAAAATGTCGCAAAACGCGATTGCGCATGTGAGGGAGAAGTTTTCCATTGAAAAAACGGCTGAACAATATGTGCAGCTTTTAAAAAGAACGGTTTTCCCTGAAAACGGGTTAAATGAGGTGAATGGGCGTGATTGAACCTGTTCAATACCGCAAAAAGCTTGAAGGAAAGTCCAATGCCCATCTGATTACATTCAGTGACGGCCGTGATTATGTTGTGAAATATTTTCAGCCCGGCTTTGAAAAAGCTTTGCCCAATGAATGGGTTGCTTACGGTCTGGCGCGGTTTTTGGGATTGCCGGTTCCTTACGCAAAGATTGTTGAAATCCCGGCCGATTTTTCCGCACAAATTCCGGAACTAAACCATTTAAACATAAGCAAGCATCAATTTGCCTCTCTTTATGTGCCCGCCTGTTTTGACGGTCATCAGGTTTCAACGGTTCCGGCAATCACCAATCACAAAACGCTGGCAGGTATCATTCTGCTCGATTATTGGCTTTGCAACCGTGACAGAACACGCAAAAATATTCTTTTATGTGATGAATCACCCGGTTCTTATAAATTGTGGATGATTGACCAGGCAGAAATTTTTAATTCCTATAACTGGCAAATTCCAGAACTGGAGGCCCTCCCCGACGGCATTCTTAAAAGCGCCACACATCAGCTGATGGCCCGTTTTATCAAAGAAGAAGAAGACTTTTATCATTATCTTGAGCTCATTCAAACGACGCCGATTTTGCTGATGGAGGAGTTGTTTGCTTTGATTCCCGACGATTGGCAAATGAATCCGGAGGAAAAGAAGGCGGCCATTGGGGCTTTGCTGAAACGGCGCAAGGAACTGCTGCCGCGGCTGATGCGGAGGATTATCAAAAGGGTTTATCTCCCTTTGCAGGAGAGTGATTTTTAAAATTTCCAAAAAGGCAGGCCGCGAGAGGCTCCGGTTTCCCGCTTTTTGCAGCTTTTTTCACTTTAGCGATTCGCCCGGCAATTAAGCCGGTTTTTAAGTATGACTAATAAATTTGCATCGAAAAGATTTATTGATAAGGAGGGTATCAATTGAAAATCAGAAAAGCCGTCATTCCCGCCGCCGGTCTGGGAACCCGGTTTTTGCCGGCAACTAAGGCCCAGCCGAAGGAAATGCTTCCGATTGTTGACAAACCGGCGATTCAATATATTGTCGAGGAGGCAGCGGCATCGGGAATTGAGGAAATCATCATTGTCACCGGGAGAAGCAAACGTTCTATCGAAGATCATTTTGATAAATCATTTGAGCTGGAAGATGCACTTTTGAAAAAAGGCAAGCTGTCTGAGCTGGCGGGAATTCAGAAAATATCAAATCTCAGCAATATTTCATACATCCGGCAAAAGGAAGCGAAAGGCCTCGGACATGCCATCCTATGCGCCAAGAATTTTATTGGCGGCGAGCCGTTTGCAGTTTTGCTCGGTGATGACATTGTGATGTCAGAAACACCGTGTTTACAGCAGTTAATCGACATTTACCGGTATTGCAACAGCTCGGTCGTGGCCGTGCAAACGGTACCAGAGGATGAAGTGAGCAAATACGGAATCATTAAACCAAAGGGGGTTCTTGGGCCGAACCTTATTCATGTTGATGAACTGGTGGAAAAACCGGCCAAAGAGGAAGCTCCCTCCCGTTATGCAATTATGGGCCGCTATATCCTGAGGCCGGAAATATTTGATGCTCTTGAAAAAATCCCCCCCGGGAAAGGAAACGAACTCCAGCTGACTGATGCGATTAATGAACTGAATAAACACCAGATTGTTGTTGCCTGCAATTTTACGGGCCGGCGTTACGACATCGGCGACAAGCTTGGTTTTATTAAAGCAACGATTGATACTGCCCTGGAAAGAAAGGATACCAGGGAGGAAGTCCTTTCGTATTTACACGAGACTTTACAAAAATATCAACTCCCTGAGAAAAAAGGAAGCGATGCTTAAAGATGAATATTTCCATTATCGGGACAGGCTATGTCGGTTTGTCCACAGGTGTTTGCCTGGCGGAAATCGGCCATGACGTCGTCTGTATTGATACGGATCAGAAAAAAATTGCCTTGCTCAAAAGCGGCATTTCTCCCATATATGAGCCGGGAATGGACGAGCTCTTGGAAAAAAATATTGCCGCAAAACGTCTGTCATTTACCAATTCCCATCAAGAAGGACTGGCACAGGCGGAAATCATTATTATTGCCGTCGGGACACCGCAAAAAGAAGACGGCTGCGCCGATTTGTCTTATCTGGAAACGGCAGTCGC
>CALKIU010000128.1 GCA_937995745.1 uncultured Bacillaceae bacterium
CTGTCCCCCTGTCCCGCCGAATTTCCGCTTAAAAAAAGCACAGCCGGGAGATGGCTGTGTTTTTTTAAATATATTTCAGGGGTGTAATAGGGGAAGATTGGTTTTCGGGTTTCGTGAATGCCTGTTGGAAGAGCGGTTTAAAAGGTGTTAAATATCGAGAGGTGGCACGCTCTGAAGGCCGGGTTTTCAAACAAGGTATAGATAAGGATGAAAATCAGGGAAAGGACTAATGTAACCAATGTTGGAATGTGGGAAAAAGATCCGTTTTTGTTGGCCCATTTTTTGATACGGTTCAGCCGGGAAAAAATTTCGTCGCAAGCGCTGAATGGCTCAGAGTAGAAAATATGCTTGGAAAAATGGCTGTTTTGTGCAAGCGGAATCCATCCGGCCTTTTTCAAAACAGCGATGTACTTCTTGTAATCTCTTTTTCTGTGAAACTGCCGGCAATCAATTTTGAAGTGAAGATTTCTCGGTGTGTCATTTGTTGCCGGTTCGAAAATGTATTGGCAGATTTCGCTGTCTTCCAGATGATATTTTTTCAGCATCCAGCCCCTTTTTAGCATGTTTTGCAGCCACTGTTCTTCTTCGGTGATATTGGAGAAGGGTTTGATTACTTTTCTCACACCGCTATTTTTTAACATGATGGCCTCCTGCTTTCATCATTTTTTCCGCATTCGGTTCGGGTGTTTGTGAGTGGTCTCAGATGAAGTCGTTCGAATGAAGTATGCGAATATTTGGAGAGTGTTGCGTCTTACACTGCTGTGCAAAGAGGGTGTCCGTTTGCCACAATTGGTCAAAATACTCAGAAAACCGTTTCTTGTTTACAATATAACCCAGAATATTTCGACATTCAATTAAAAAACTGTAAAAATTTCGTAAAAATGGGAGACAGGTGGTGGGACGCGGGGAGGTGGGACACAGGGACAGGTTCAGTGTCCCTGACAAAAATTTACTGCCTCGCGCTTTTCTAATGTTCCTATCCCCTTTTTTGCTTTTTTGATAAGGGAGTTCAATAGTGTGAATCGTTTCACCATTTTTATCGGGGAAGAAACGGCGTAGAAATGTTCCCGGGGCCGGGGTTTGAATGGAGGGATGTCTTCTGTTTGTGAATTGGCCGATCTAAAATTTTCGCCGGTATATTTTAAAATTCGCTGATCTGCCGATAAAATGAAAATTACGCCGACACATGGTGATTTTCGCCGATAAAGCATTAAATCTCCTCGATATGTTGATTTGTGTCACACGCTTTTCCCGTGTAACAAGCTGTAAATTGCCTTTTTTGCGCGATGACAAACGGAGAGCTTAATACGGCGAATCAAGAATTTGCGCTCAAAAGAACGGGTGAAAAACATTTCCCACAAAAATTAAGACAGGGTATCACATCGGTCTGGTCCGCTGTCCCTGCTCGTGACGGTACCTGTGTGAGCCATGGGACGAACTCATTTTCTCTTTCAAAAAATTACCGGGACAAGGTTCCTGTCCCCCCGTCCCAACTTTATCGTCATTTCAAAAACATCCCGTTTATCCGCAGATACGGAACAGATTTCTTCGCCACAACTTGGTAACTATCTATTCTTGAGTCTGCTTTTGCCCTCGCACATCAACGAAAGAACTAATTGAAGGAGTGGGACGCGGGGACAGGTTCGCTGTCCCTGACAAAAAATGTCTGGGACGCGTTTCCTGTCCCCCTGTCCCTGGGAATGAGGGGAAATCTTGTGGTAGAGGAATTTTTGCATTGGAACGCAATGATATTCACGTCAAATTAGAGTTGACAAGTTGGTAAAAAGGAGGTAGATCAATGAGATTTGAAAAATAATCAGCGCCCAGTTGCGTTTTATTTTATCCCCATTTGAGTTTTTTCAGTGTGGAGGAGAAACAGGTATATACTACCCCTATGCACCAGTGGGATGCTATTGCTAAAAAATTTTCAGTATTAATTGCGTTCTCACCATAAACGTTTACTCCATTGTGCGAAAATTCAAAATTAACTACAAAACTAATTTTAAACAAAATTACCAATTAATCAACAAGAAACGATAGAATTATAAAAAATGATACTGAAATAGCAAAAGCTTCCACTGAGCAAGAGAGTCAGAACCGGAGATATCGGGCTTGGTCCGTGCGATTTCCATCGGTGAACCGTGATCGGCCACGCGGTCCATGGGGAAAAGTTAGGTGTTCCGGTGGATGGTTCATCAAACTGGTACATGGGAAACCGGTCCATGGGGACAGGTTAGATGTCCCAGCCACGAAAAACGTATTCGCGAATTAGTGAAAGAACTCTAACTAGGTTAAACCACCATTTTTAAAGGACTTACAACATGACTTTCCATATTATGTTAATATTCATATTTTAGCCAATTGAGCGAGACTTGCGAAAGACCCACATCAACATACTGGCGATTTTCCCGAATTTACTGGCGAAATTTCCAAACTACGGACGGATTTCCAAGAAATACTGGCAAAAATTTTAGTTTACTGGCAAATTTGCCGTATTTACTGGCGAATCGCCTCTCCTCAAGTTCAAATGTTCAATCGGAAAGGAACTCAAAGGCTGCCCTTGACCGCACTGATTTATAAAACCAGAACCCAATTTTCATCGCGGACTCCCAAATCACTGCGGCCATTCTCCCCACCGCCGCAAGCCAGAGCATCCTTTTCAACCTGCCCTTCATGCGGAATATGTAAATAACTGGTGGGACGCAAAACCTGTCCCCCCGTCCCACCAAAAATTGACAGGGACAGTGAACCTGTCCCCGTGTCCCACCCGTGTCCCGCTTTTTTACGGTTGTAGGTGGGTTAATATGCGCCAGAGGTGGTGGCTGATGCGGTCGAGCCAGAGCAGGGCGTGCACTTTGGCAATCGCCCGGTCGACATTCAACTCCTCGCTGATCGCATTTTTCAATAGATGCTTCCGGTCCGAGCGCCGAATCTCCGCAATCTCCTTCGACGTTTCTTCCACTTTCTGCAAATAATTGTTCTCCCCGTTGCCCTCCTCCATCGAGCGCAAGCTGTTCTCAATCATCTCCTGCACCTGCGCCGTCACCGCCTGCAAACTCCGCGACGAACTAATCGTCCGCAAATACCCCGTCTCCGATAGCGCCATAATCAACCGCTCCAAATGGTCCAGCGCATGCAGCACCGACACATGCCGCTCATACTTTTGCTTATCCTCCGACTCCACCGACAACTGAACATCGCGCAAAAAAGCGCGCGTCTCCTGAATCGCTTCCGCCGCCAGCTGCTTTTTTTTGAAAAAGGGGACAGTTTCCCGTTTGGTGGCAAACAATTCCTGCATAGCCTCCAGCAGCGTCTTGTGAACGGCCATCAACGTTCTCCGGCTGGCCTCAATGGCAACGGGGCCGACCTCCGCGACACTGGGGTCCAAATAAATCGTCAACGGATTGCCTTTTTCCGGGACGAGGCGGGCGATCAATTTTTCAAACGGCTTCATGAACGGCAGGATCATCAACACGCCGAGCACGTTAAACAATGTATAAAAGAGGGCCAAAGAGATCGTTAAATCGTCCACATCCAGCCAATCGGACATTGTAAACACGGCCGATGTCAACAACGGGAAAAGAGCCAGAGCCACAAAACCGGTGAACAAGTTAAACAAGATGTGGGCGACGCTCGTTTTTTTTGCGGCATGGGAAGCGCCGATCGCCGCGATGATCGCCTTGAACGTCGTTCCGATATTTTGTCCGATGACGAGAGCGGCGCCTTGATCAAAATTGATTGCTCCGGAATAGAGAGCCGTCAACGTAATGGCGACCGCGACACTGGATGACTGCATGATCACCGTCATCACGGTTCCAATCAATGCCAACAGCAACAGATGATAAAAGCGGTCGCCATTGAACGAGGTAAAATCAAACACGTCGCTGAAATCGGCCATTCCGTCCTGCAAGACGGAGATTCCCAAAAACAACATGCCAAAGCCGGTCATCACACTGCCGAGGCTGGACATTTTTCCGTGTGTGAACAGTCTTAAAAATACGCCGACTCCAATGATGGGGAGGGCGAGCGATCCCATGCTGATTTGGAATCCTACCAATGACACGATCCAGCCGGTGCTTGTCGAACCGATGCTTGTACCGATGATGACGCCGAGGGATTGGGTAAAGGTAATCAACCCGGCACTGACAAAACCGATCGTCATCAAAATCGTCGCGCTCGACGATTGGATGACGGCCGTCAGCACCATGCCCGAGAGGATCGCCGAAAATTTCCCTCCCGTAAAACGGCTCAACAATTGTTTTAACGATTCTCCGGCCAGCGATTTCAAGCCATCCGTCATTAAAGACATTCCAAATAAAAATAAGCCGATACCGCCTAAAACAGTCATCAAAATCTCCATATACCGACCTGCTTTCATCCAAATTGGTGCAGAAAAATTAGAAAATTTGCGGTGTGAACACTTGGAATATTCCGGGGCAACTGTTGGACGTTTGCGCAAAGGGGCCAACTGGCCGTTTTTTCCCGCAAAAGGGAAAAAGGGTTTGTATATCAATATATGTATTATTGCCGCCATGTAGTACAAATTCTTTGGGAGTAAAAAGGAGCCCGGCACATATTATATCAACAATTGCAAAAGAAGGGGAAAGGGCGAGCGGAACCGGATTGGTTCCGGTTTCCCGCGGATAAAAAAATTTGCCCTTTTGCGGCGGGCAAAGTCTATTATTCAATATAGTAGTATAAGAAGAAAAGAAAATCTACTGTTATATAGGAAGCGGCTTGAAAGCTCCTCCCGGACCGGGCGGGTATGTTCCGGCGGGAAGGCGGTGTTTAGAATGAGATTTTTTCGACCGGCTGGAGGCCTTTTGTTTTCAGGAATTTCATGTTGTGTTCGAAGTTTTGCATGGCGTCGGAGCAGTCGATGAGTTCCAGATTGAGCTTGTCCAGGGTGGCGCGGTCGATTTTTACGGATAACAGGGTCTTTTTTTCCATGTATCCGGTCGCCGTATTTAAGATGTCATCGTTGGCATGGATGATGACGTAATCGAGCGGCAGGAGCGAGAACATGTCTTTGGCGATGCGGATGGCGCAGCTGCACACGTAATCTTGCTGCAGGTCGTAGTATTGTGTTTTCGGCATTTTTTTGACCGACACTCTTCCGGTTTTTGTCAAGCTTTTTATTTCATTCGGGATGACGGAGTCGATGTGGACGTCAAAAATGATTTCCATGAAGTCAGGGCTGTCGGCAAAAATTTCAAAGCCGCTGCCGAATTCTTGCAAATCTTCGAACGGGGCAAATTCTTCAATGACTTCGAAATAGGTGTCAACGTCCCCGGCCAACACTTTTTCGGCCATGTGCACGAGTTTTTCCCAGCCGGCGTATAATTGTTCGTCTTTTTGTTTGGCTGCGGCGACTTTTTGCAACAGTTCCGTGCGCTTCTTTTCGCTTTTTCCGGTCAGTTTTTCGAAGAATCCCGGTTGATAGTTGTTCAGTTCTTTCACCGCTTCTTTTTCATTGGGCCCCATTTCGTTTTTGTTGAACGGCGGGGCGGAATGTCTGATTTGTTCCCAGTTAATGGGGTCGAGATGTTCGATGTGCAGCGATTTCATCATGTCGAGGCGGTTTTGGAACATTTCCACTTCCAGCCGGTTGCGCTCGAGTTGTTCCATTCTTTCTTGTTGGGCGAGCTGCCGTTTCAGTTCGGCGTTGCGGTTGTAGGAATTTGTTTTATGGCGTTTGGATGAATGGGTTTCGGTGTAATAGATTCCCGTTCCCGGGATGCCGACGGTGGTTCTTCGCTGGCCTTTGGAGTTGATGGTGTATCGGAATCCCTTGCCGCCGAAACTGATGCTTGTGCTTTTTTTGCCGAAATTCAGGCGGACGCCGGGGGCGATTTTAATGCTCTTGCGAAAACGCAAACCCATGTTGATCACCTCGTTTTAATAATCATTGCGTAAGATGGGCCGGGCAAAGCGGAACGGAGGCTGCGTACGATCGGGTGGGACAGGGGTGGCGGGACAGGTTTCTTGTCCCAGAGTGTGGAGTGGGACAGGGGGACAGGAAACCTGTCCCAGTTGGGAACTAGGGATGCGGAATCTGCCCCCTTGTCTGCCGGTTGGGATCTAGGAACGTGCAACCTGTCCCAGTTG
>CALKIU010000129.1 GCA_937995745.1 uncultured Bacillaceae bacterium
GCTGCTGCTTCGTTTTCAGCGCCAATCACAATCCGGTCCGCTTCAAGGGTGTCTTTAATCGCCGAGCCTTGGCGCAAGAATTCCGGGTTGGAAACAACGTCCACTTTCACGTTTTCCGGCAGCCATTTTTGCAGCATCTCCCGCACGCGGTCGTTCGTTCCCACAGGCACGGTGCTTTTAACGGCGACGATGGCATCCCGCTTGAGATTTTTGGCAATATCATGAACAGCCGCTTCCACATAGGATAAATCGGCGCTGCCGTCCTCCTTTTGCGGGGTGCCGACGGCTATAATAATAATTTCCGCGTCTTTCAAACCTTCTTCGTGGGACGTTGTGAAAAAGATTCGCTTGGCGGCGAGATGTTTTTTCAAGAGCTCGTCCATTCCCGGTTCATAAATGGGCGAAATTCCCCGGCGGAGCAGGGCGATTTTTTCCCGGTTCACGTCAATGCAGGCCACTTGATGGCCGATTTTCGCCAAACAAACGCCCGTGGACAAACCGACATAGCCTGTCCCAATGACTGAAACATTCATGCTTGCTTCTTCTCAACCTCCTTCGTGCCCGGTGAATGGTCTTTCACGGTTTGTTTTAAATACGAAAGAACCTCGTTTTTGATGTCCGGCCGCTCCAAGGCCGCATCAACAGTTGCCTTGATAAATCCGAGCTTGTCGCCGATGTCATAGCGGCGGCCCTTGAAATTGTAAGCAAACCCGGCCTGGCGCTTGTTCAATTCATTAATCGCGTCGGTGAGCTGCACCTCGTCTCCTTTTCCCGGGTGAATTTTTTCGAGAATCGCAAAAATTTCCGGCCTCAATATATAGCGGCCCATGATGGCGTATGTGGACGGGGCTTCTTCCGGGTCCGGTTTTTCGACGAGGGATTCGATGTGCATCAAGTTCGGGCCCAATATCCCCTTTGGTTTGATGACGCCGTATTTGCTCACTTCCTCCCGGGGAACGGGCTGGACGCCGACGACGGTGCTGTTGCAGTATGCATAAATCTCGATCAGCTGTTTCAGGCAAGGCGTTTCTGAAAAAACGACATCATCGCCAAGGAGAACGGCGAATGGTTCGTCACCGATAAAGCCCTTGGCGCTGAGGATGGCATGTCCGAGGCCTTTGGCTTCTTTTTGCCGGACGTAATAAATATTGGCGAGGTTTGATATTTTTTTCACTTCCGACAGGGTAGCCAGTTTGCCCTTTTTTGCGAGGGCATCCTCCAGTTCGTACGCTTTGTCAAAATGGTCTTCGATGGAGCGTTTGCCCCTTCCGCTTATGATGACGATTTCTTCAATTCCCGATGCGACGGCTTCTTCGACAATGTATTGAATGGCCGGTTTGTCGACAATTGGAAGCATCTCTTTCGGCTGGACCTTTGTGGCGGGAAGGAAACGGGTTCCCAAGCCGGCCGCCGGAATGACGGCCCTTCTGATTTTCACTCGCCAACCTCCTTTCTGATTTGCGGTTTTGCGGAACGACTGCTGGGACGCCGGTTCCCGGTTTTTTTCAGGCTTGTCTCATTGAACGGTTCGCGGGCAGATATGCCTGAATTTTCAGACACTAATGCCGTCAAAACAAAACACATTTTAACCGCCTTGCTATATTACATTCAAATTGTAAAGAAAATGTAAAGGCGCGGACCTACAATAAGAAAAAACCGCTATTGCCTTCCTTTCGGGGTCCGACGCCGGGGCGCTCCGGGGCGTCCGGATGCCCGCCGATGGCCTTGTTTTGGAATCCGACAATAGAAGGCGCCAATAAAATCCGCCCATATACCGGTTTTTTCAATAAATTTGCATTTACGCCCAATAAACCGGTCATAATAGCCAATCTGTTGATAAACATCACAGCCGGATGCCTTTTTCCCGGGCTACATACCCGTTTTTTTTAAAAAAAATCCGGCCGCTTTTCCCGGGCCGGAACCGCCGTTATTCAACCGTTTTC
>CALKIU010000130.1 GCA_937995745.1 uncultured Bacillaceae bacterium
TTCAAAGATAAACTTTTCAAATTACACCGTTTGAAAAAGCATGCTTTTTTTAAAAAAAGCGATTGTTTTTTCAATGTAAATCATTCCAAAGAAATCATTTATCGCAAAATATCAAAAAATATGCGAAAAAATAATCAGATCTAATCTGGAGCGGCGGCGTTCATTATTGTACGATAGAAGATGGGGATTGCGGCAAAATAAAAATGACCGGGACACAGCCCGGCCGGCAACGACGCATTTCCCCGTTACGGAATCAACCGTTATCTGAAATGATTTGGGGGTCATAATGTTGGTTTTTTTCATCCATCTTGCTGTCGGTTTGCTTTTAATCGGTTGTGGATTGGCTGTCCACAAATTTAAAAAGTATTGGCTGATCGCCGGTTATAATACTATGTCCAAAGAGGAACGGGAAAAAGTGGATGCCGCCGGACTCGGCCGGTTGGTGGGGATTTATCTGTATTTAAACGGTGCAGTTTTTATTTTGGCCGGTATTTTGGAAGCGTCAGGCGTCAGGCACGGAATGACGGCGGCTCTCATATTTATGGCCGTATCTACCGTTTTTGTGTTAATAAAAGCGCAAAAATATAACAAAAACTTGTTTGATGAGGATGGAAACTTGCGCCAGGGCGCTGGGAAAAAAGCGGTTTTGCCTGTCGTGATTACCATTATTACGTTTATTGTCGTCGGGATTTTGTTGGTCTTCTCATCGAAAGAGACGAAAGTCACCATCCTGGATGAAGGCATTCAAATTCACGGGATGTACGGCGAAGTGTATGAATGGGACGACATTAAAAGCATTGAATTGAAGGAAGAATTGCCGACGATCGAAGTGCGCACGAACGGTTCTGCTGTCGGTGCCAATTTGAAGGGTTATTTCCGCACAACCGAGTATGGCAAAGTGAAACTGTTCGTCAATGCGGACACGCCTCCGTTTATTTATCTTGATACAGATGAAAGACTCGTTATTTTTAATCGCAAAAACGCAGAACAAACAAAAGAAATTTATGAAAAAATAACGGCGGAAAAAGAAGCCAACCGATAGGCAATGAGGCGGCGGCCGGAGGGAATTCCGGGCTGCCGCCTTCGTTGTTTGATTGGACCAAATTTTAGGAAATGATACGAAAAACGGCAATTGCCGGAGAAATATCATGTTTTCCGGCTGTTAAAAAAGAAAAATCCCCATGCGGCGGAAGGAAAAGTTACATAAAATATCCCTTTAAACGAAGAAGGAACATGGAAAGTCCCTGTGAATTTCTGCAAAATATAACCGGATGCCCGGAAAAACATGTACTTTGTCCGCCGGCAATCGAAGCAGCCGGACACCGGCGTTTGATTGCTCATATTATACCGGTATAATCGCTCAGTGGGATTTTAAAAAATTGCTCCCCCGTTCTTTCGTGCCGGGCCATGAACCTGGGTTTCTGCAGCGCTTTTTCGCTTCATGCGAGGATGTTGAACGATCCGAACCATGTCTGGCTAACATTTCAACACTTTGGAAAGGAAGATCTCATTTGGATGCTCGTTCGGAAAAAATTGTCTCCATCACTCAGTCGGTTGATGCAGAATTGTTTTTAATCAGCCATGAATTGGCCAATTATTCTTATGAAAATTACGGAAAATTGATTACGCTGGACACGGGGGATTATTTTGATTCTTTTTCCATGTCGGAAGAGGAAAAAGAATTTTATTGGCCTTATTATATTTGGTGGCTCATTTTCTGTTCCCGGAAGTTTCTTCCCTATGGAAAAACGGTTTTTCAAATGTTTTTGCAAAACTGCCAACGTCACCGCAAGCTGAAGCCTCTTCTTGAAAAGTCTCTCTCCCGGTGGCAGCATGTACATCCCGGTTTTTACCGCATCGTGCACAAAGTATCCGGGCAGGTGTACCATCTGGCTGATTTGTTTGATTCCCGAAAAGAGAAAGTTGTATGTGTTTCAGAAGAGATGAAGAGAGAGCCTTCCGATTCCGATTTGCTCACCGGTCTTGTTCTTCCGTCGGCAAGCGGAGTATATTTTACCGTGGTGAATCCGCTCATCATTCCCGGAACATTAAAAGATTCTTTGGTGACAAAGCTGGAGAAATTTTATCAGGAGAAAAATAGGCCTGGACAGGAAGATTTTTTTGCGGAACATTATCCGGAGATGTTGAAAATCACGATCGATCATTTGCTGGAAAACAATCTCCGCAGACGGTAACAAGAAATAGCGGGCGGACAGTACGTCAATGCAAAATAAAAAGGCAGGAAAATCAGTTCAACTGATTTCCCGCCTTTTTCATATTATTGGAGATTTTCCAACTCTTTCTCAAGTTGCTTAATTTCTTCGTTCAATTTTGTCATTTCATCTGTCAGCTTTTTCTTCATTTCATCATTGTCAAGGTTTTTCGCGAATTCATCCAACTTTGCGTCCAGCAAGTTTTTCTTGCTTTGGATCTCTTCTTGAAGTTGGAGTTTTCTTTTTTCCGTGTCGATGTGGGCTTTCTTGTTTTCAAGTTCCTTAATTTTTTGCTTGTAATATTCAATTTGCTTGTCAATCGATTCTTCCGTTAAGGCTTCGCGGTCCAAGCGGAAGGGGGAACTTAATTTCGGGAAATCGAAGCTGTCGAAAAGCGAACTTGTCTCTTGGAAGAATCTTTGCATATTATCGTGCAATCTTTTGAATTCCATTTCGATATTCGGCAGCAATTGGTTGTGGGAAGTCAATTCGTTCCAAGCCTGATCAAAGGCTTCCTGGTCATTTCTTTTTACGGCGTCTTCAAGTCTTTGGCGGAATTCGTCGAATGTTTTGTCGTCCATGGTGTTTGTTGAGAAGCGGTAAATGGCGCCGTTCGGAGCTTTGATCTCCAATTGTTTTTGATTGCCAATCATGGATTTGAAGAAATCTTTGTTAAAAAAAGGGAACATATGGCAGACCTCCTTAAATGGATTTCAAATGAATCCAAATTTTCCCTCTTTATTCAATCTTTGACTTTGACTATCTTTGACCTTTCTAATTATTTTATACACCTTTTTATAAAAAAAGTCAATTGTTTTTGACCTTTTTTGACCTTGAAAATTTACAATTTTTTGACGATGCCGCAGACGGGCAACCATGCCAAACCGGAATTTCCCCGTTGAAATGGGCAATCATCTACCCGCTTTAGAAGGCGGCCACATACTATAAAGATGAAATCAGATGAGGAGGTATGTACGAATGCATCAACCAATGCCCGTTCCCATGCCCGGCATGGAGGAAAGAGTGTTTGGCAGACCGCCGTTCGGCAGGCCATGGGGGTTCGGCAGACCGTGGGGTTTCGGCTTCGGCCCGTTTTTGGGAGGATTTGCGGGAGGTTTGTTAAGCGGCGCGTTGCTTTCCCCGTACTTTTTCGGATATCCTTACTACGGCTATCCATATTATTGGTAATGGTAAGGAATTTCGCGTGAAAAGCAACCCCGTCCCCGGTTGGACCGGGTTGTTTTTCATGCGGCAAAAAACGCGAAGACAACCTTTTGAAGGGGCGAAATTTTCCTGAAAACGGATGCCCCAAGGCGTAAAGGGTGATCGTTGAAAAATTGGACAGTATTTCCGCGTTGACTTTCCGAATGCTAAGTGTTATTATTATCTCGGATTCGAGATAATAAGAGGTGAACTAAATGACCCGGACCGATACGAAGCACGAAGACCTGGCGTTAAAATTGTTTGTCGTCATGTCCAGAGCCATGCAGACCGTCGCCAAACGGGTTGAGGAAGACATAAAAAATTACGGCCTGAATACGACCGAGTTTGCCGTTTTGGAACTTCTATATCACAAAGGCGACCAGCCCATACAAAAAATAGGGGAAAAAGTTCTTCTTGCCAGCAGCAGCATCACTTATGTCGTGGACAAACTGGAAAAGAAAGAACTGCTCGTCCGCAAACCCTGTTCGAAAGACCGCCGGGTGACATATGCAGTCATCACCGATAAAGGCAGAAAGTTGATGGACGAGATTTTCCCGGAACATAAGAAAGCAATAGAAAAAATATTTGCCGGCATTAATGAGGAAGAAAAAGCGCAATTGATAGAACAATTGAAAAGGTTGGGAAAGCATGCTCAGGCTCTCTGACCCTTTTCCCGGCCGATTATCTCGAATCCGTATAATATGATTTAAGAATGAGTGAAACAGAGAGATGGCGACGCCGATGACGAACGTGTTGAATTTGTGTTTTTCGGGTGCTGCATGGTGGAGGCTAAATTGATGGAGCTTTTAAAGGAGCGCTCCGGCACATTGAGGACGGCACTTCTCCATCTTATTTTTGGAGAAAGTATCTCGAATTAGGGATGTATGAACTAGAAATAAAGGATTTTAATCCGGTCGTTCTGCCGGCTTGAAGCATCATAACCTTCACGGTGGTGATCGGAAAGAATGAAAACATAGTTTGTGAGAAAAAATATGATGGAGAGGCGTGGGGTAATGGGATTTTTTAACAAAATATTTAAAAAAGCAAAGGAGATGGATAATATGTCAAATGTTAAATTAGCAGTCATTTATTACAGCATGAGCGGAACGAATTATCAATTGGCAAAATGGGCGGAGGAAGGCGCCAAAGAAGCAGGGGCCGAAGTCCGGGTCTTGAAAGTGGAAGAACTGGCACCGGAGTCTGTTGTTCAAAGCAATGAAGTTTGGAAGTCTACAGTGGAGAAAACAAAAGACGTTCCTGTTGCAAAACCGGAAGATATCGAATGGGCCGACGCGATCATTTTCAGCGTTCCGACCCGGTTTGGAAACATGCCTTCCCAAATGAAACAATTCATTGACACTCTTGGCGGACTGTGGGCCACCGGCAAAACGGTCAATAAAGTGGTCAGCGCAATGTCCTCAGCGCAAAACCCACACGGGGGACAGGAAGCAACGATTTTGTCTCTCTATACAGCCATGATGCACTGGGGAGCAATCATTGCACCTCCGGGATATACGGATCAATCCATATTCGGTGCCGGCGGAAACCCGTACGGAACAAGCGTGACCGTTGACCAAGACGGAAAAATGCTCGATGACGTGGAGGCGGCGGTAAAACACCAGGCAAAACGTACCGTGCAAGTGGCCGAATGGGTTAAAAAAGGCCAGCAGTAAAAAGCAATTATATTGCATCATAACCAGCATAAACAGAAAAAACGCTTGGGATTCCCAAGCGTTTTTTTGCCATACCCAATGCGGCTGCCGTCCTTGCCGAACGGCCGGCCCGGTTTTCAGCCCGCAGCCGGTGGCGTTACCCGCGTATTTCTTAATCTAAATAAAAATAAGGTTCCGGTTTTTCATTGAAAAAGAAGATGCCGACGCCGCCGATTCCCAAATGGACTCCCATTGCGGCGCCGATGGACTTGACGAATGTACGGCATCCGGGGAAAGCCGTTTTCACCATTTCTTCCACTTTTTTGGCCAATTCGGCATCATCCGCATGGGTGATACCGATATATTGATCGGTCATATGGTCGATTCGCTCGGACACTTTTTCCAACAAGGTTCTCAACGCTTTTTTCTGGCCGCGGACCATTTGCAGCAAAGCCACTTTGCCGTTTTCCACTTTTAACAGCGGTTTAATGTTTAACAAATTTCCCACTTTGCCGAGAGATTTTGGAATTCTGCCCCCTTTGGACAGCCATTCAAGATTGGAAATAATGAAGAAATGTTCAATGTGGTCGGCCGCTTTTTTTACGTATTCGCAAACGGCATCATAGCCGGCTCCCCGTTCAATCATAAAACAAGCTTGCAGCGCAATGAGTCCGGTACCCATGGAGCCGCCTTTTGAATCGATGACGGTGAGTTTCCTGGAGGGATATTTTTCTCTCAGTTCATTGGCGATCATCGTGGCCAGTTGAAAGGTGCCAGACAGTTCAGAGGAGATAGATACGTAAATCAAATCATGCCCTGCTTCACAGTGCTCGGTAAAGAGGGAGTAAATGGCTTCCGGCGGCACTTGCGACGTTTTCGGCACGATTCCTTTTTTCATCGCCCCGTAAACTTCTTCCAATTGAATGTCAATATTGTCCCGATAGCTTTTGTTTTCCAACGTGACGATTAAAGGAAGAACTTCCAGGCGAAATTTTTTTATGATCCATTCCGGCAGGTCGCAGGTGCTGTCAATAATGAGTTTGGTTGTCATATATTTGCCTCCGTTTGTATATATGATGTCCATTATATCGCATATTTGCGGGCACGGAAAGGGATTTTGCCGGATTGGGTTTATTTGTGATTTACAAAAAGCTGCTCAAAAACATTCAGCGGCTGTCTGTTATTAAAAAAAGTTCCGCAAAGCCGTTCTTTGTCACGGGAACGGCGGAACAGCTTCTTGCTTTTTTAACCGCACCCCCTCTTTTAAAGACTTCCCCTCTAAACTTAGTGGTTCAGCCCGCCTCACCCCGCTGATGATGACAAACGTCCGGCCGTCTGTATGCCCCCGGGGCGGGACATAAAAAAGGACCTCCGCAAATATAATTTCATAGGTTTTCAAGGGCCTGTTTTTCAATTCAGAGGACTTTTAGGTTTATTGCGGAAATGGAAAGTCCGGCCGAAAGCCGTACCACGACAAACAGAAAGGAGAGGGGCAGAGAGTTGGGGAGCAAACGGCGGTTTTATATTCTCGGCGTGATGATCGTCATTGCGGTTCTGCTTTTCATTTCCGGCACGGCAAACAGGAACAGTTACGGAAAGGCGGGCCTAACAGGGGATGAACCGCCGGCCGTAAGGGGCATGTCTTATTTTTACGGAAAAATCAACGCAGCCTCCGGTCAGAAAGGGCTCTTGGCCGAACATGGCAGCCATGGTTCCCGTTTGCAAATGAAGGATGGCGGTTCGGCAGGAAACAAGACAGTGGAAAGAGAAAAGAAAGGCAGCACAGTCCGGGAAAAAGCGAAAAAAGACGCCGATCACCGCGATGATACCGGCGAAAATTCCCGTCTTGACGGCAAAAGTGCGGAGAGAAAAAAGATGAAATTCAAGCGGGTGGCTTTAACTTTTGACGACGGCCCCCATCCGGAACATACGGAAAAAATTTTAAAGTTATTAAAAAAATATAATGCCAAAGCAACATTTTTCATGCTGGGCTCTAACGTCGAGAAATACCCGGCAATTGCCGCCAAAATAGCAAAAGAAGGCCATGAACTGGGGAATCATACGTGGAATCACTTTGATTTGACTGCCCGCGACGATGAAAAGATTACCGAGGAAATTGCGGAAACGAACAGAATCATTGAGAAAGCGACCGGACAAAAACCGACCGTGTTCCGGCCGCCGTACGGGGCGATGAATGAACAAGTGGAGACAGCCGTCAAAATGATGCCGGTCATGTGGACGGTTGATACGCTCGATTGGAAAGCAAGCGCCCCGCAAGAAATTATCGAGATGGTCCGGAACAATGCGGAAGACGGTTCCATTATTCTTATGCATGACATTCATGAGGTGACGGTGGAAGCTTTGGCAGTCATTCTGGAATATTTGGACGGGGAAGGGTTTGACTTTGTGACCGTTTCCGAATTGGAAAAATATTGACCGTTCCTTGGATGCGATGCGATATTCTTCGGCTTTCTTTTTTTCCCTGGCCGTGCTCGGTGACAACGAGCACCTCGGAATGTAATGGAAAGGGCGCAGTCAGATGGAGGTGAACGGATCTCCGTTTGAAACGTCTGTTTAAGCCGCATACGGACACATATCTTTTTGCGATTCCGCACCGGAGAAGGCCCGCTGGCGCCAAATGAACTTTCCGGCGGGACGGATTTTTAAAGGTCAACGGTATGCAAAATGACAGCCGGCTATTTTTGGCTGTTTTTTATTGGGAAAAGATTATAATAGATTGTGGATATGAGCGTAAATGGCAGAATGTTTGCAAATCCTCTTTCCGGGGCATACCTCTCTGATGGGGCAAAGAAATAACTTTTTCGCGCGGGACAGCAGGCGGAACAAACGGGTTATGGGACAGTTTTTGGCGTGTGCCAAAAATGCTGTACAATAAAATGGGAGTGATGAATATGAATGAAGTCATTCAATCTTTAAAAAATCACCGTTCAGTCAGGGAATACGATCCGGCAAAAGACGTCAGCGCGGAGCAGATTCAAACCATTGTCGAAGCGGCCTTGGCGGCGCCCAACTGGATTAACGGACAGCAAGTCAGCGTCATTGAAGTCCGCGATCCCGAGAAAAAGGAAGCTTTGGCCAATGCGTGCGGAGGCCAGCAGTGGATTAAAGATGCTCCTGTTTTTCTCGTGTTTTGTCTCGATTTTTACCGGGCAAAACTCGTGTCCGAAATGCACCATACTGAATTCCGCCTGCCCGAGGAAATTGATGCCGTCATTATCGGTTCCACAGATGTAGGAATTGCGCTGGGTACGGCTGTAGCCGCTGCCGAATCAATGGGGCTCGGGACGGTACCAATCGGAGCGGTCCGAAAAAATCCGCAAACTTTTATCGACCTTTTGCAATTGCCGGAATATGTATATCCGATCTGCGGCCTGGTCGTCGGACATCCGAGCGGTCTTCCGTTGCAGAAACCGCGCCTGCCCCTTGAGGCAACGTACCATAAAGAAACGTACGCAGCGGACATTCAAAAAGAAATGATTGAACAATACGACAAAACGTTCGCCGACTACACGTTCCGCCGTTCAAACGGCCAGGAAACCGGCGATTGGTCCACCCGGGTGGCCAATTTTTACGCGACGGGCATTCTTCAATACAGCGACAAAACCAGCACAGCTCTCAAAAAACAAGGTTTTCATTATAAATAATCCGGGCCGGGAGGGATCCCGCCCCCTCGTCAAACCTCTTATTGCAGCAGCGTTCATGCTTGTGCAATAGGAGGTTTTTGTTTTAACTGCGTGCGGCTCCCTTCCGTTTCAAACGCCTGATTCATCCGTGAAATGTTAACTTCATTAAATTAAAGGTTGACAAATAAACAATATCATTATAGTTTATTGATATACAAATTTTTCATGCGACCTTAATATACAAAATATTTAGACTAGGGGAATTAGAATGAAAATTAAAGATATGATGTACATTTCTTTGTTTGCCGCTGTGATAGCCGTTTTAGGGCTCGTTCCGCCCATCCCGGTGCCGTTTACACCGGTTCCGATTACCTTGCAATCTTTGGGAGTGGGGCTCGCCGGCGCCGTTTTGGGGGCAAAACGCGGGTTTTTGAGCATTTTTTTGTTTGTTCTGCTCGTTGCCGCCGGTGTTCCGTTATTGGCGGGCGGACGCGGAGGATTGGCCGTTTTGTTCGGGCCGAGCGGAGGGTACGTCATGGGATATCCAATCGGAGCGTTTGTCGTCGGATTGCTGGTGGAAAGGTATTGGGACAAGCTAAAGTTTTGGAACTTGTTTTTCTTTCAAGTCATTGGCGGAATTATTGTCGTCCATTTTTTCGGGATCATTTACCTTTCGTATATCACCGAAACCCCGCTGTTGGCGGCAGCCTTGTCTTCGGCTGTCTTTTTGCCCGGCGACACGTTAAAACTTTTGGCGGCCAGCTACATTGCCCGGCAGATTAATCAAAGACATCCGCTCATTAAAGCCAATAAACAAAAAGAACCGCCCGTTTTATCCAAACGGCTCGTTTAATACTTGAGGCATCAGGGGTGAAAACATGATTGGACAATACTTGCCGGAATTTGCAGAGAAATTCCCGCATAAACCGGCGGTAAAGGCTGACGGTGTGCAAGTGACATACGGGGAATTTTATGAGAATGTAAAGAAACTGCAATATCATATGCAGAAAAAAACCGGCACGGACAAAGGCAGGAAAGTGGCCATTTTTATCGGCAATAAGCCGGCTTTTCTTGAGGTCTTTTTGGCGGCGGCCTCCCTCGGCTGGATGGGCGTCCCCGTTGATCCGAAGTGGACGGCCGGGGAGCTGGCGGATATTTTGGCCGAACTGCAGCCCGATTTGGCCGTGTTTGAAAAAGAGCCGCCTCCCGGATTTCCGTTTCCATCCCTTGTTTATGCGGAAGTGATGTTAACGGAAAAAAGCGGCCTTCATTGGATTTCCCATGATGATTGGGAGAGGGATTTTTACATCGGCTACACTTCCGGTTCTTCGGGAAGGCCAAAAGGGTATATCCGCAACCATCGCTCCTGGCTGGAGAGCTTCCGTGTTGCCGAAGAAGTATTTTCCATATCGCGGGATGACGGATTTTTTGCCCCGGGACCGTTTTGCCATTCCTTGTCCTTGTTTGCTGCCGTCCATGCCCTGCATCTCGGGGCGACCGTTTATATTATGGAATCATTTGCTGCGGAAAAAGCGGTCGATTTGATAAAAAAGGAACCCATCACTCTTATATATGCCGTTCCAACGATGATTTACGCGATCGTTCGTGAATGTGAAAAACGCGGGGAGCAAATCGGCTCATTGCAAAAAATGATTGTCACCGGCGCAAAGTGGGAGACGGAACAGAAAGAGCGGGCAAAGCTGTTTTTTCCGAATGTTTCCCGGTATGAGTTTTACGGGGCGTCAGAATTAAGTTTTATTACATATATAGATGAAAAAGGATTTGCCGAAAACCCGAAGAGCATCGGCCGCCCTTTTCCGGGGGTCGATATCCGGATTGTCAACGACAAAGGCGAATGTTTGCCTCCGGAAAAAACGGGCGAGGTTTACGTGAAAAGCGGGATGATCTTTACCGGCTACTACAACCGGCCGGAATTGACGGAGGAAGTGTTCCGCGGCGGTTATGTCACGGTCGGCGATATCGGATTCGTTGACGAAAAAGGATACTTGACGCTGGCGGGAAGAAAGAAAAATATGATTATCAGCGGCGGGCTCAATATTTATCCGGAAGAAGTGGAAGAGGTGCTCCGCAATCATCCCGCCGTAAAAGAGGCGGTCGTCCTCGGCATTCCGGACCCGTACTGGGGGGAGAGGTTAACTGCTTTCATTGAATGGGAAGCGGAGGAGGAGCCCGGTTCCCTTGAAGTCCATTGCCGACGGGAGCTTCCCGCCTATAAATGTCCGAAAGAATACATCACGGTGGACCGTTTTCCGATGACCGCCAGCGGAAAAGTGGCCCGAAATGAATTTCAAAAACTTGTTATGGAAAAGCGGCAGGCGGTGGAAAGATGAGAAACGCCGTCATGGTCGCCGCAAAAAGAACCGCAATCGGAAAGGTTGGAGGAATGTTCCGTCACGTGCCGCCTGAAGAGTTGGCGGGGACGGTGATTCGCGCCCTTCTGGACGAGTATCCGGTTCCGGTGGAATCAATCGATGAAGTCATTTTGGGAAATGCGGTCGGGCCGGGAGGAAATTTGGCTCGCCTGTCCGCTTTGACTGCCGGCCTGCCGGTGGAGGTGCCGGGAGTGACGGTGGACAGGCAATGCGGTTCGGGGCTGGAAGCGGTTATACTGGCGGCAAGGCTCATTCAGGCAGGTGCGGGCGACATCTATTTGGCCGGAGGAGTGGAAAGCACCAGTCTCGCTCCGTGGAAATTGGCCAAGCCTCTCAACCATTTCAAGCAGTTTCCCGAAGTGATGCCGAGGGCGCGTTTTTCACCGCTATCCGTGGGAGATCCCGATATGGGCATCGCCGCGGAAAACGTGGCCGAACGGTTCGGAATCACGCGGGAAGATCAGGATCGCTTTGCTTTGAACAGCCACCGGAAAGCGGTGCAGGCGCAAAAAACCGGCCGATTTGCCGGGGAGATCGTTCCGGTCCGCGGACGGGCTCAGGATGAATGCCCCCGCCCGGACACTTCATTGGAAAAACTGGCGCAGCTGCCCCCTGTTTTTCAAGAGGGCGGGACGGTGACGGCAGGGAATGCTTGTCCGATAAACGACGGAGCGGCTGTTGTCCTCGTGATGTCGGAGGAAAAATGCCGCGAACTGGATTTCGTGCCGGTTGCCCGTTTTGTCGATGCGGCCGTTGCCGGGGTGGATCCGAATATTCTCGGCATCGGGCCTGTTCCGGCCGTTAAAAAATTGCTGGCGCGGACCGGTTTGACCGTTGACGATATCGATCTCGTCGAATTCAATGAAGCTTTTGCCTCGCAGGTGCTCGCTTCCTTGCGTGAACTGCAAATCCCGGAAGAAAAAGTCAATTTGGGCGGCGGAGCGATCGCCCTCGGACATCCGTACGGAGCATCGGGAGCCGTCCTCGTCACAAGATTGTGCTCCGAATTGCGGCGAAAAGGAGGAAAGTACGGCCTCGCCACTCTCGGCATTGCCGGCGGCCTCGGCCTGGCAATGCTTTTGGAAAAAATTTAAAGGCGCCGGGCATTGCTGCCAAAGTGCCGGGCACCTCACCGTTTTTGCCGGCGCAGACGCCGGTTTTCTTTTTTGAGGGCGGCGATTTCTTGTCTTAAACGGGCGATCTCTTCGTTTTTCTTGTATGTTTCGATATAGTGGATTTTAAAGTATTCGATGTCCTTTGTTCCGGCGGGCATTTTTGAAGGGCGCTTGTAAACCTCTTTATATAATGCGGACAAGTCGGCAGCGACTTTTTTGATGCAATGGTGTTTTTTCACGAACGGCCGGCCTTTTCTTGAAAGCTGCCAGCGCAACTCTTTGTCGAGGATGATTTTGCGCAATTGCTTCTTAATGTTATCCGGATTGACGTTTAAAACAGGGATTTCTTCCCCGAGGCTGTTGATCAGGTCATGACGGATATAGGTCAGCACCGGTTTGCCCATGGCCATGCATTCCAACGCGGCAATCCCGTACCATCCTTTATGAAGTTCGTCGACCATGATATCCGCTTTTTTAAACCATTCCATTGTTTGTTTATGGGGAATCCGGCTTGCCGTGAAAAATTCAAAATTCAGACCTTCTTTTTTTAACTCGTTTACGGCTTTTTTGATAATGGCCGTTCCTTTGATTTCCGGTATAGAGGGGATGTGAACGACGAGCGGCTTTGCCTTGTTTTTGTCGATGCCCACATGTTCGTATTTGGAAAGGTCAATGCCGCGGGGGATGACTTTGGCCCGGGGAAAATATCCATGCATTTCCGGATCCTGGACGATGAACTCATCCACGTATTCAGTCAGAAAGTCATTATGTTTTCGCTGCACAGATTCTTCCCAGGGAACGGTGTATCCGTATTTAAAAAAACTGTAAGGATCGACTTTCTTATGGACGGACGGATAGCGGAGATCATTGCCGGTAAAACGGTAGACAATCCTTTTTCCACGGCATTTTATTAAGGGAATATCCAGACCCTGGTAGTCGGTGTAAGGTCCGTTAAAAAGAAGAGGCCTCCACCAAAGATGATAAATATCGTAATCTTCTTCGATCAATTGTTTTAACGTGTCCATCATAATTTCGGCCCGTGTTTGGCGGGTAAAAAGAATTTCCCGGTCGGCTTCATAGCCGAAGGGATGCTTGGAGTAGTGAACAAAAGTGACATCGATTCCTTGTCTTCTTAATTCGCGCGCCATTTCCATCGCTTGGTCGGAGTGATTTTTCGGCCCCATTAACACTTTCAATGAAAACACCTCTGTTATTTTTCTTTTTTACGTGCCTTATCGTTCCGGTGTTTGGCGTTTAAAATCTTTTGCATGAGACTTTTATTTTTATAGGCTTTAAAATACTGCATGGCCAGGGAGTAATTATAAGCGTAATTGGGATTGCTTTTGGCTTTTAGCGGCTTGTGCCATAAATGATAAATGAAATGGTCCAGTCTTTTGTGTCTCCCGCACATCGTTTCTAGGGCACAAAAGAATGCATCATCCGCACCGCCCCAGCCGACAAATCTTTCGTCCCAGCCGCCGACGGCTTCAAAATGTTTGCGGGGCACGACGTTAATTCCGCCGACTGTCCGGGGAGTTCTTTGTTTCACTTCCAAGTGCATTTTTACCGGCCAATGCGGTTTGGCGGCCAGCAGTTGTTTCGTGCTGTTTTCGGAAATATCGAGCACTTGTTTATAAGGGATCACCCATGCCGCCCGATCCAACAAATTGACAGCCTGTTTGATGATGTGCGGATCATAGAACATATCTGCATCGGCAATGACAAAAATGTCCCGGGTCGCTTGTTTGGCCGCTTGGTTGACGGCTCTTGATTTGGAAAACAATTGAGTCTTGCACGTGCCGACGCATATTTCCGCATCAGGAAGCAATTCCCGGTAAAATTGCAAAATCCAATGAAACGATCTTACCCGTGAAGGATGATCGGGTCGGAAAGGAATCAAGACCGATATGAGCTTGAACATGGTATCACCAAATTTTTCCTTTTTGAAAAATAAACGTCAACAGGAACACGATCATCCGCTTGGAAGGATGGCCTGGTAATGCTGGATGATCGTATTTTTATAGGGGAGCAGCTTTTTAATGGTGCGGCGAATGCAGTCATCGAGCGTTTCCGGCGTTTTTCTCAGCAAACGGGTCAGGAATCCCTTGTTTTCCATGATCATATGGTGGTCTTCTTTTTCCACGCGCGGATTTTTGATGTGGGTGACGGCGACGGGGATGTTGAAGGCTTGGCAGGCTTCTTTTACGGCTTCGGCCAATTCTTTTGGACTGATTAACAGGGTATACTGGTTGAACACTTCAAACTTTCTTTCTTTTTTCATTTCCGCCGCGCGCACGATGGAAGTGGCGGCATCATTCAACGTGATGAACGGTTTTCTTTGTTCCCCTTTTCCGTAAATGGTAATCGGATGTCCGGCAAGCGCCTGGGCGCAAAACCGGTTGGGAACGACGCCGAAGTAAAAATCAAAATCAAATCTTGTCGCCAATTTTTCGCTGAGGGCCGTCTCTTCCGTTTCCGTGCCGAAGACGATGGAAGTTCTGATGTCGGTAAGAGGAAGTTTCCATAAATGGTGGGCCAAGTACAAGTTGTTGACGTCGTTTGCTTTGCTCATGTGGTACCAGGAGGTGGCCATGCCGGGATAGATGACGGTGTCCATGACGTTTCCCCGTTCGTCCCGGATGTCAAGGAACCCTTCCGGAATGGGGAATTCCGGAGCCCCGTAGACGCCGGTTGTCGTGGTGGTGATGAGGTGAGTGTCCTCAAGGCCGAGCTCTTTCATGCCCCACAATAAATTGCGGAGCATGCCGTTGTTGTTTTCTTGCGTGAAAGAAGCGAGCTGTCCGTTGATTTGCGAGTAGGGGGCGCTCGGTTGGGCGGCCAAATGGACGATGGCGCGCGGTTTAAATTGGGCGAGCAATTGATATGCGAAATCTTTGTTGCTGATGTCGCCTTCGATGAAATGGATATTCTCAAATCCTTTTTCTTTGGCCGTTTTGATTCTCGTTTGGATGTCGTATACGGGAACGGCGCTGATTCCGCCGACATTTTCAACCCATTTTCTCCGCTGCAAATTGTCGACGCCAATGATAAGTTCGTTTTTGAACGTTTTGCCCAATTTTAAAAAAACTGGCCAGCCCATGTAGCCGTCCGCTCCTGTTAACAGAATCACTGGGCGTCACTCCTTTTTATCAATAAAAGGTGCCTTTATGGCTTTTAAATTTTATCGGGCTCTTCATTTAGGCTGACATCTCTCACCAATAAACAGCCCCTGAATATACATAAAACAAAACGGCTTACGACAGGGGCTGGTTTGTGTTGATCTTGGTGACAGGTGCAGCAGGATATATCGGTTCTTCTTTTACGCGAAATTTGGCACAAAAAGTGGGCCGGGAAAACATCCGTGCAGTGGATAATTTTGAAATTGGAACGATTCGGGATTTGGACGGATTGAGAGTGGAAGCGGCAGATGCAACGGATGAGCGGCAAGTGAAACAAATGCTCGACGGAGTGGAAACGGTTGTTCATCTGGCGGCATACAGTGATATCCGATTGTGTGAAAAGCAGGGCAAAAACGCCATTTTAAATAATCTCTACAGTGTCAAGTTATTGTTGGAGGAAGGTAGAAAACAACAACTGAAAAGATTTATTTTTCCCTCATCATTTGCAGTGTATGCCGGCGGTCACCGCGTTATTCATGAAGGAACTCCGAAAAAGCCCTATAATTTTTACGGTTTTTTAAAGCATTGGGCAGAAGAATTGATTGTATCGTATGCGGAAAGATATGGAATGGAGTATGTCATTTTCCGGCAAACAAATGTTGTCGGAAAAGGCTTGCTTGAAAAAGGCACGGTAATGAATGTCTTGTGCCGGCGGGCGAAAGAAGGCTTGCCCCTTGTCATATACGGGGACGGGAAGCAAATGCGCAACTTTATTCATTTAAAGGATTTGCTCCTGTTTTATGAACGCGCTTTAACGGAAAATACCGGCATTTATAATTTGGGCGGAGTAGACACCAAATCAGTCAAAGACATTGCCCAAGAAGTAGCCGCAGCGGCAGAAGAAATATATGGGAAAAAAGTTGCCATTGAATACAGGGAAAGCATCCAGCCGGAAGTCATGAAAAACGAATTTCAATTCGACATCAGCAAACTGGTCAAAGATTTCCGCATCCGCCCGCAAATCACCGTCAAACAAATGATTCGCGAGCTGCTAGTTTGAAAAAAATCAGTGGGTGTTCCCCACTGATTTTTTTGATGCCGTCCGCCTGCCTCCGGTAAGCGGCCCTTGAAACAGGGAACCCGCCGCCATGTGCGGGACAGGGGGGACTCAAAAATGAATGTTGAATTTTTGGAAGTACCAGTCGTCGGTGTGTTTTCTTGTTTTGAAGTATTGCTTTCTTTGGCGGAGGACGCCGTCCCGGATGACTTCTTTTTCGATGGGAGCGGCCATTTTCCGGCCGATGATCTTGCGGCATTTTTCAATCCGGCTGTTATTGAAGTGGGAGTAGGCCATGCGCATTAAGTTGTAATAAATCTCTTCGCGGTTGATTTCGTACGGCTGGGCTTTGCGGAACAAGTGAAGGACCTTGACATCCGGCCGGCAGTGGCATCGGTATCCGAACAGCCACATCTTTATGGAGAATTCAATATCTTCATAACCCCATGTTTTAAAACCCCTCTCAAAACCGCCGGCATCCGTGAAAACTTTTCTCGGAACGGCAAAGCAGGCTCCGGGAAGGACGGCCGTTTCGAACAGCCGGTTTTGTTTATCGTTCCACTTGATGCGGAGATTGAATTTTAATGTTTGCCCGTAGCCGGTGAATTCGGGATTGTTGACAGAACCTATCGCCGGTGTCGTTGCGTCGGTCAGTTTTTTCTCAAGCGGTTCGAGAAGGAGGTCGAGCCATCCGTCTGCAAACAGCATATGGGCATCGCAGAACACGAAGTATTCCCCGGATGCTTTTTCCGCTCCCAGATTTCTGGCGTTTGCCGCCCCGATTCCTTCCGTCCGGCAGAGAACGACTTGGCCGTTCTTTCGGTATGGTTCGTCTTGCAAAAAATCACAACAACCGTCTGTTGACGCATCATCTACAACAATGACTTCAAAATCCCGGCGGGTACGGACGGAAAATAATGAATCGAGCGTCGTTTTAATAAGAGTCCCCTCATTTTTGACCGGAATGATGACGGAGATGTTGGGAACGAATGACACATTGCTCACCTTTTTAAGTGTTTTCAAACAAAAAGGGCGGAAGGTTCAAGACGTCGCGCTCGCAACAACGCGAGGCAAAAGATTAAAAGCTACAAAGATTTGTTGAACGGATTGATGGAATATTGTTGTATGTCCGGATGATTGTAGAGCGGATTTTTTTCATAAAAAATGCTCAAGGAGTGTTTTTTATTATTTTCAGGCGTTTTCATATACCCCGTTTTTTCCCGGGATTTTGCTTGTTGTTTAAGGTTTATGGAAATGACTTTGCCGGCAGGGAGTGAATGTTTGAAATGCGATTGGTCATCTGATGCTTCCGGGCGGGAAAATCGGAAAGAAGAAACCGTTTTTCCGGTTTGTTTGCTATTGGGGACGGTTGTTTTTTGTGCGGGTGCTCCTGTTTCGCTTTCATTTGTTTTGATCCGGCGGCCGGCCTGTTGTTTTGATGATTTTGGCTGTTCGCTGCAAATTCCTGTACGGGCCATCTGAACTTGCATGCTTTTTCCATCAGATGCTTTCATATGTCCGGACCGCTTTGCCGCCGCTTTGTTCGAATTCGGATTTTTCTTGATTGGCACACTGTCGTCCGCCGCCGCTTTCTTAAGATGTTCAATTTCAGTTTTGAGCTGTGTTTTTAAATGCCGGAACTGTGTGAGGAGTTCGTTTTTCCCGGATTGGGCATCATTTTCCTCATCTGCGGGTTCGCTGCCTTTTTGTCCGGAAATTCCGCCTAGAAGTTGTAACATATCGTCTATTTCTTTCCGCCACTCTTTTTCTAATTCGTGATACTTTTCATTTGCTGTTTTCAGCCGCGTCAATTCATCGTCTAAAAATGATTGTCTGTTTTTTAGTTCGCGAATCCCGTTTCCCAGTTCTTCGATGTTGTGCCGGAAAGATCCGAGCATTTCCGTCAATTGCCCGAAGTGGGTCTGCAAAAGTTCAGTTTTGGTTCTTTGTTCTTCTGAATGTTTTGAAAAAACGGCCATTTGTTCCGCTAATTTTTCCATATTTGTCTTGAAGGAGGATAAAGCTGCAGAAACTTCTGAGCGGATAGTTTCTTCATTTAATCCAGATTGTCTATTTTTCAACACGTTGAGTTCGTTTCCTATTTCTTCAAGGTTGCTTCGGAGCGGCAAAAGGATTTCCTCCATTTGCCGGAAGTTTGTTTGCAAATGCTCGGCTCTGGCTTTTTCTTCTTCCGATTGTTTTGCATAAAGGACCATTTGTTCTGCCAATTTTTCCACGGTTTCCTGAAGGGGGGACAATATTTCTTTCAGTTGGGCCCGGATTTGTTCTTTGACCATTGACTGTTGTCTATCAAAGAGGGATTGTGCGAGTTGATTCCACTCTGCGCGGGCTTCGGCCATTGCGTTGTACAATTCTCCCGTTTGCGGGACCGCCTGTTCAAACAATGAAGACAGGGTGTTTTTTAGTCTTTCCATTTTTTCATCCAGTTCGTCCGTGATTTCCCGCTTGATGGCATGGTACAGTTCATGATTTTTTTCTTCCAACTCTTCGCGCAAATCATCGAGATTTTCCGTTTCCTTTTCTGACTGCGATAATTGTTGCCGCAGTGTTTCCATTTCTACGATGAGCAGTTGATTTTTATTTTCCAGCTTTTGAATTTCCCTTTTGAAATGTTCTTCCCTTTCTTCGGCCGCTCGGGCAGCTTCATGGGCTGATTCCAGCTCTTTGAGCAAGTATCTGTTTTCATCGAGAATTTCGTGGATGCCGCTGTTACTCTCCAACTCTTTTACTCTTTCTTTGTAGCGCGCCAGTTCCGATTTTAGATGGATGACAAGCTGTTTCAGCTGAATGGCTTGATCGGATGGAGCATCCGTGTATTTTGACAGCACCGCCATGACACCTCCTTGCCTGTATGAAAATCGTTTTCACAATCATAAATGGTTTGCGCTTTATATATTTATATGTAATAGTGGGTTTTTGTTGATTAACCGGCAGCGGTTGAATGTGTTTGTTTCTCCGGCGGAGCGGCCGCTTTTAAAAAAATGGGGAAGGGCCTCCGGAATTGGACGGTATTTTGGCTTTGTCGGCGACGGATGGCGGGGAACGTTTCGATTATGTTTTTCGCTCTCCGGACGGATGACTGTAAAGGGGGGTTCATGTTCATGGATTTGACGGTTCAGTCCGGCGGAAAAACATTGGGGCGGCTGAAGGAAGAATATTTTCCCGTCTTTCAATATTTTTTGCGGGAATGCGGATTTGACGTGAGAAGGGATTCCGAGGAAAATCAAGTCCTGCTGGAACCCGTCTTGTCGCAAAAAAAAGTGGCCCTTATTCCCTGGTATGACCGGGCGGTCGCTTCTTTGCGGAACAAGCAGCAAGAAAAACTTATTTTCGACAAAATGAAAGAGTTCCTTGAGAGGGCCGGAGTGACAACAAACATTTTGCAGGGCGGCGATATAAGAGAAGGGGACTTTGTCCTCCAGGTTCACCTGGCCGTGTTGGAAATTCCCCAAACAAAGGATCCTCTTTTGGAAATGACTTTATGTACAAGCATCCATTTTGAAAAAATGATGGATGTCATCCGCTCGGAATGCAAAAAATGTAAAATCAAGGCAAGATTCAATACGGAAGATAAACAATTTGCCCCGTCGGTCATCAAAATCCGAATGATGTCCCCTGTCCTGTCCGAAGAAAAAAATGTCCAAGTTTACGCAGAAAAATACGCATCTGTCATCACCAACGGGCTTTTGTCGAAACTGTTGGGGGATGCTCCGCTGTCTGTGTTCTCCCTCCTGTCTGTTCAGGAAGTGTTGAAATTTTTCAGCCCCGGATTTCAAGCCAACCGCATCCCAGCCCCGGCCCCCGAGGCCAAACGCGCTGTTGCAGGGCAGATCTCGCAAAAAACGCGCAAACTTTTTCCCAAAGGTGTCATGAAAAAGGCCGAGGTCTACTTTGATTATCATTTTCTGGTTGATCATCAGCATTCAAAAGTCCAGATTTTCGGAAGTCTTCATATTAAGAATACCGGAACTGCCGTTCTCCGCAATCCGGTCATTTGCCTGAAGTTCCAGCCGGGCCATCAGGAAATGAAAATGACCGGGCAGATTTTGCCGAAAAACTATGTAGAGACAAAAGCGGTCGTCAACCGCGAGGGCGTAAAAGGATGGCAATATTTAAAGGAAAACTGGTTCGAGGATTTTGAACAAAAAGGGGAATTATGGATTTGTCCCATTCATGAATTGGAAATTGTTCCCGGGAAAACGGAGTCTTTGTCCAATTTGCAAATCAGTTATCCGTATACAGGAGGGGAGAATGTTACCGTCGATGCCTATGTGTATTTTTCAGAGGACGGACTTGAATATGGGGCCAACAACCGGATTTCGTGGGCGGTTTTAGAGGAGAAACCGGCAATTTCCGGAGAAAACCGGGAGGAGGATGCCTCTAGGGACAATAAGCGGCAAAAATAAATGTTACAGATGGCTAGACATCTGTAACATTTATTTTGTACGGAATAACCGCCGTTCCGTGATAGCGGTATGCCTTTAAAACGGGTTTTTGCCCGGCGAGGGAAACAATGAGATGAATGATATCCGGATATTGGTTGTAGAGAATATCCTCCCGGGACGGGTAGGCGATGCCGGAAGGATGGGAGTGATATATTCCCATAAATTGTTGATTATACTTGTCCATTTCAGCGAACACATATCGCAGTTCATCATGATCCATGGCAAAGGATGTGGGGCTGTGATGGATATTTTTCATTTTCCACACTTTATAAGCCAGGCCGTTTTTGCCGGAAAGCAAACCGCAAGCTTCACAGGGCCGTTCATTTTCACAATGCCGGATTATTTCTTTCCATGCTTTTCTTGTCATGAAAAAAACATTATGACAAGGGTCTGCTTTTGCCGCAGCAGCCTCTTCTGGGAACGGCGGTGCTTTGTAAACTGCCAATCGTTCTTTTTTTGCCGTCATTTTTGCCGGGTTGGATACCGAGTTTTTTTCTTACTTTTCTGCGGAGTTTGCTTGAAGACATAAAATTACTCCTCCTTTATGAAGTCAGACTTTTTCGTATAAAAACCTTGTTGTTTTCGGTGGTGCTCTATTTATCACGAATAAATAATTCGGGGGTTTTCCCCCCGTTAAATGGATTCCCCTTGATTTCCGGGTCAGAAGCGCTCGCATTCTTCTATTTCTACTTCCAGCCCCTCGTTCAATGTACCGGTCAATGGAATGGTTATCGCTGCGGATGGAGATGTGATGATGAGGGTGAGGGCATCCAATTCAGGATCCGTCGGGTTGTCGGTCAATGTCAATGTAAATACGGCATTTTCCGGAGCGCCTCCCGCAGGTGTAAAGATGCCAGTTCCTGTGACGGTTAATGTGTCAGCGCCGCATGTCGGCTGTTCAAAATCATTGGCGGTAAAGGTGAAGCTGTGATCGAGATCGTCCTCAGGCGTGGGTGTTCCAGAACCTGGTATTTCGACGAAGGAGACGGAGAGATTGCTTGAAGCCAGATTGCATTGGTCGCAAACGAGAGCAGTGATATCCAATTGTCCGGTTGCTGTGGCCGCGGTTCCTCCCATTTCCGCATAGGTGATGGAGGCAGTGCCTTCAAAGTTGCCGGCGCCTTGGCATTCGCAGTTAAGCGGAGGGAAAAATGCAGGACATTGCGGCGGGAATGTTTGCACCGGGCAAACAGCTTCTTCTTCCGGAATCGGAATGTCCGCCCGCGGTCCGCAGAATTTGGCTTCGACTTCAAGTTTCACTTCCGCTTCCACTTGAATATCTTTGCACATGAGGACATCGACCATAATGGTGTTGCCGAACATTTGGTTCAAAATGACGTTGCATTGCACTTCAAAAATGTTGCAATTGATTACCGTTCCTTCCGGGAAGCACAGAAGAACATCGTCCACCAGGGTGACAGGCACCACGAAAGTGCAACCCGGGATCGGCGCACCGTCGCAGAAGAATTCAAGCTGGAGATGCACGTGGAAGGCGAGGGTGGCGATTTGGGCGCTCGGTCCGAATTGTTCCGGCGCTTCACGAGTGCCGACTAAATCGCAAGAACGCGATCCTTCCACCTCCGTGCAGGTTGCCGTAATGGTGCCGCCCGCATCCCTGCAAGCTTCAATTTGTGCGAGGCATTCTTCGGGAATGTTTACTCTATTTCGTTCACGATTGGTTAAAACAACCCAGTCGTATACTTTCGTTACGCGAATGCATTCAGGATTAATGGGATTAGGAGAAATTTGCCTGCCCTGAATCGGTTTGATGTTTTTCTTCATGCAAACATCTATCCTTTCTTTGATAATGGATACTATTTCGTTACACTAGCATCATATGGAAAAAAGCACATGGAGGTACATACCACAGCGAAAAATAGGCATAAAACTATACAAGGCTTCCAACAATTTCAACACAGGAAAGCACTCTTTTTGCGGGTGCGGAAGGAATGAAGAGGATTTTCCGGCTCCCGGTTTTAAGATAACGGAGGGAGGTCCGCAAGAAGGCATTGAGGGCAAGAGGAGCGTCTACGATGGTTATAAAAGTTTTGCTGCACATACAAGCCTTGAAAGAAAGGCGGACTTCTTTTTTGCTGCTCTGTATATATTTTTATAGCCGGTGCGGAAAGAACAGGGGTGGAAAAACCGGACGGTGCGTAGATGTTTGTTATAAAACGCATTTTTCCGTCCGGTGATCATGTTCTTCCCCTCAATAGGCGGGCAAGACCGGTTATGAAAGGCAAGCGCGCAATTGTTCCGTATATTTTACCGGATCAGGACATGTCATCGGTTCTGACATCAAACAGACCCCTTTTGCTCCGGCCTGGATCACATCCCGGGCGTTATGGGCCTTGATGCCGCCAATGGCAAATACAGGAAGGTTTGTGTGCCGGCATACTTGTTTTAAAAAAGACAATCCCCGCGGAGGGATTCCTTTTTTGCTGGAGGTGGCAAATATGTGGCCGGCGATAAGCCACGTCGCTCCGAGTTTTTCCGCTTCAACAGCTTCATCGACGGAATGCACGGATGCACCTGTCGATAAAAAATTCTCCAAAATCCCCCGTTCCGTTCTAAGATTTTCCATCGGCATCTGAACATGAGGGATTTTTAATTTTTCCGCAACGGCGGCAAACTGATTGACGATGAGGGGGACGCCGCATTTTTTGCAAATTTTGTTTGCTCTTTCGGCCAAAGTTTCATATTCCGCAACGGTTAAATCCTTCTCGCGGAGAATGATGCCGTCCGGCCTCCCCGCGGCCAATTGTTCCAGTCTTTGCAAAAAATCGCTCCGGCACAGTTTGCGGTTTGTGACATAAATGATCATGGGTCGTTTTTTACACCCTTATGTAATCGGTATAAACAGGCTGCAGTCCGCGGCTGATAATCATGTCATGAATTTCCGCGACTGTGCGCCGGTCGGCGATTTCAAATTGATGATCTCCCTTTTGTTCATCAAAGTATCCGCCTACGGTGACCCGGACGCCGGCCGATATTTTCGTTGCCGCCAGTCCGATGACGTGATCGCGGAATTTGGCCCGTTCTCTCGTCGAAATCGTTATCCCCGCAAACGGCATGAACAGCCGGTAAGCGAGCATGACTTGCAGGAGTTCTCTTTCCCCGACATGCCCCGAGGGATTTTTCTCCCGATTATTGATGTAAGGACGGAGCCGGGGTACGGAAAAATTGATTTCGGCATGCGGGTATTTTTTTTGAATGTAATAAGCATGCAGTCCGGCGGCAAAAGCATCTTTGCGGAAATCATCGAGACCGAGAAGGGCGCCGAAGGAAACCCCGCGCATTCCGCCGAGCAAAGCCCGCTCTTGGGCGTGGAAGCGGTATGGAAAGCTTCGTTTTGAGCCCCACAAATGAACTTGTTCATATTTTTGGATGTTGTAAGTCTCCTGATACACGGCGACAAAATCTGCCCCGCACTCATGCAAATAGGCGTATTCATCCGTGTTCACCGGGTAGATTTCAATGCCGACCGTGGAAAAATGTTTTGCCGCCAATTTGACCACTTCGCCAATGTATTCCACATCTGATTTGAAACGGGATTCGCCCGTTAGGAGGAGGATTTCCTCCAAGCCGGTTGCGGCAATGGCTTTCAACTCTTTTTCCGCTTCATCCAAAGAAAGAACCGCCCGTTGAATTCGATTAGTTGCCTTAAAACCGCAATACGTGCACTCATTTTCGCAGAAATTGGCAATATACAGCGGTGTGAACAGGCTGACAGAATTGCCGAAGTATTTTCGTGTTTGTGCTTGCGCTTTCCGGGCCATATGTTCCAAATATTTGCCGGCGGCCGGTGACAGAATGGCGCCGTAGTCATCGATGGTCAATTTTTCTTTTCTTAACGCTTTTTCCACATCCCGTTCCGTGTAAAGGCGATAGTCATATTGGTTCATGGCCGTTAACACTTTTTCCATGATCTCGGAGCGGATGATTTCCATTCCGTCGCTGTAGTCAAGAACACCTGTCTCTTTCCTGTTCATAATCATTCCTCCAAAAATCCCGTCAAAGGACTGGAAGCTTCGGCTCCGGACTCAAGAACCCTGCCTAATCCGGCCAAATATGCGGCCCGCCCCGCTTCAATGGCGTGCTTGAACGCTTTGGCCATCAAGGCGACGTCGCCGGATGTGGCAATGGCGGTATTGGCCATAATCGCATCGACGCCCAATTCCATTGCTTCGCAAGCTTGCGACGGCCGCCCGATGCCCGCATCAACGATGATTGGCAAGTCAATTTCGTCGACGAGTATTTGAATAAATTCTTTCGTCAAAAGACCCCGGTTGCTGCCGATCGGCGCCCCCAGCGGCATCACGGCGGCTGCCCCGGCATTGACCATGTCTCTGGCCGCGTATAAATCGGGATACATATAGGGCATGACAATAAAGCCTTCTTTGGCAAGAATCTCCGTTGCCTTTGCCGTTTCATAGTTGTCGGGGAGCAAGTATTTTGAATCCCGGATGACTTCCAGTTTGATAAAATCACCGCAGCCGAGTTCTCTTGACAGGCGGGCAATCCTCACCGCCTCTTCGGCTGTTCTTGCCCCTGATGTATTGGGAAGAAGGGTGACGTGTTTTGGAATATAATCAAGAATGTTTTCTTTTCCGCCCGGATTGGCTCTCCGCAGAGCGACGGTAATCATTTCCGCTTCCGCATGTTCGATGGCGGCACTGATTAATTCCAAGGAAAATTTTCCGGAACCTAAGATAAAACGCGATTTAAATTTGTGACCGCCGATGATCAATGGATCATGCATAAAAGACTCTTCCTTTCTGTTTTTCTATACATCTTCTAAGCCAATTAATAAACGGAGCACCATGTTGGCCTGGTGGCCGGCGCAAATTTGCACCCGCGGAGCCATCAAGCCTCTGCCGATTTGTGCGCCGTGCTCCAAATCGCCGCAAACATATAAGCGGTTCATCGCTTTTCTCGTTTGAATGAGATTGGAACTTTCGTAGCCGGCAAGGCCCGACGCGGCGACAATTTTGCAATCGGGAAGTTCTTTGAGCGCCGTATTGACGAGCATCGCTTTTTGGTCCGCCTTATCAAACGCTTCACAAATGATGTCATAGCCTGAAAAAAGTTCTTTGACATTGCCGGCGGTAATTTTTACGGTCTTTGTTTTGACCGTGATAAATGGGTTGATTTCTTCAATTTGTTCTTTTAAGGCGTCTGTTTTGTACATCCCGAGATGGCGCACATAATAGCACTGCCGGTTCAAATTGCTTGGTTCGACGATGTCAAAATCAACGAGGAGGAGCTCTCCCACGCCGATTCTCGCCAGCATGACAGCGATATTGGAACCGAGGCCGCCAAGTCCGGCAATGGCCACTTTTCCTTTTTTCAGCCGGTTGTGGACGTTGGGGCTGTGTCGTGCCATCATCATGCTTTCCAGTTCGTCCTTGTCCGGCATGACGCCTTTTTGAATGAGCGTGACCGCATCGCCATTTTTCAATTCGCAGTCTTCATCGATTTGAAAACCGTTCACAATGACAATATCATCGGGACGGCCGACCGCATCCCGCACTTCCCAAGCGGTGCGGCAATTCAGATCCCTTTTTTTGCCGTTGACAATTAATTTCATCTATCAACCTCCTCCCACGAATTGGACGATTTCCAACCGGTCTTCTTCCTGAAGGATCACGTCTTGGTAAGAGTCTTTGGGGACGATTTCCCCGTTCCGTTCCACGGCAATGCGGCGGATATCATATTTTTCCGCCACTAAAAAGTCATACAACGTTTGCCCTTTTTCAATCTTCTTGTTAATGCCGTTGACTTTCATTCCATCCCTTCCTTTCGCCATTTCATTAAAAAAGCACAAAACGAGCTTGACACCCTTTTGGTGGTGCCCCCATTTTGTGCTGGCCATTTTATTATATATGGTTTATTTAACAGAATAGTATAAAAATTCAAATGAAACGTCAAGCTTTTTTTGAAAGAATTGCAGATTACATCATTAGTGGGCGACGGACAGTGTAAAAATGTTTGTGGAAAAGTTTTACTTTTGTATTTTCAGAAGGGAAATCATAAAATAATGGTATTCTATTTGTCTAAAACCGTATTAAAAGAAGGGAAATGGATTGTTTGGTTGAGACGGCAGAGGAGAAGACGACCTTTTTGGATATTTTTCATAGTTTTCTTACAAATTTCGGACTTTTGTCGGGAAATTACAAAGCTTTTGTTTTACCGCAATAGTATAATAGATATAACGCAAATAAAAATGAAGACAGGAGTGTAAAGAAATGATTAAAATAACCGCCGACAGTACGTGCGATCTTTCTCCGGAAATTTTGGAGAAGTTTAATATTACTTTATTCCCGATTCATATCATGATTGACGGAAAAAATTATCGGGATGGCGTCGATATACAGCCGGAAGATATTTTTTATTATGTGGGAGAGGAAGGAAAATCAGTTAAAACAGCAGCTGCCAACGCTTTCGAATATGAAGAGTTTTTTGCCAAATATGCCGGCGAATATGATGCGGTCATTCATGTGAATATCGGTTCAAAATTTTCTTCTTTGCACCAACAGGCGAAAATGGCGGCTGAAAATTTTGATAATGTTTATGTGGTTGATTCATACAATCTCTCCACAGGCAGCGGTCACGTCGTTTACGAAGCGGTTTTAATGGCCAAGGAAGGATTGGATGCGGAAGAAATTTGCCGCCGTTTGGAAGAAATGATTCCAAAAGTGGAAACCAGCTTTGTCATCGATACGCTCGATTATCTTTACAAGGGCGGACGGTGCTCGGGAATGGAGGCTTTGGGAGCATCCCTTCTCCGCATTAAACCTTCGATTGAAGTAATTGACGGGGAGATGCACGTTGGGAAAAAGTACCGCGGCAAATTGTCGCGCTGCATTGAAAACTATGTAAAAGACAGATTGGCAGATATAGACAACATTGAACGCAAACGGATTTTCGTAACGCATACGATGCAATCGCGGGAAATTGTAGAGAAAGTGAAAGAAATCGTCAAACAGTATGATTTTGAGGAAATTATAGAAACAAAAGCCGGCTGCGCCGTGTCCAGCCACTGCGGACCGAACACCCTCGGCATTCTTTACATACGGAAATAGCCGAAAGGCTTTAATGCTGCGTTTTTATCATCATATGTCGTTTTGAAGGCGGAGAACCATCCAGGCAAGATGGTTCTTCGTTTGTTTATAAAAAGAGAAATGTTCCCATGAACCGTTTCGGCAAAGACAAGCCAAGATTAAATTATGGTTCCGCCATTCTGAAGGGGATATTCAGTTAAAAACGGCCAAAAAATGGGTTGTTTTGTCCTTAAAAGCGGTTGATTTGGGACAAACTAGTAAAACATAACGGGAATTTTGTTTTTAAAGGCAATATTTTTGGAAAAATGGCAAAAAAACGTCAACCTCGTCTTAAGAACTGGTTATAAGGACAAATCCGATTTTATTTCGGTTTTCGTTGTTTTAGAAACGATTGTTGCAAGCAAACAAGAGTTTCGGCACCTTTCAATAGTTTGTAAAAAGGTGAAATCTCGCGAACGTAAATCCTCCAAATGAAGAACGTTCGGGATAATCCTTATCAAAAGAGGCTGCTTTCCGCCTCCAACCTTGCAGTCATGGTGCAAGTTGTCCTCCATTAAAGCCGGAGCCAAAAATCCGCAAAAATTTGGGTGCTGCCTTTTTTCAGAATGAACGGTTTGTCTAATCATATGCTAAAATAAAAATTAAAAATTGCTGAAATTTGCCGTTAAAAGCAAGGTATCCGGACTGCTTGGGGAAGGCGGCCGTTTTTTCAGCAAAAATATTTACCGTGATAGTATCTTATGTTATTTTTTCAATGAACTATAAAGCAAAGGCGGAAGTGGAAATGAAAAAGATCAGAATTGGAATTGTCGGATACGGGAATTTGGGAAAGAGCGTTGAAGCGGGAATAAAGCAAAACGGTGATATGGAACTGGCGGGGATTTTTACAAGAAGAGATCCCGCATCCATTCGAACATTGACAGAGGGCGCCAAAGTGTATTCCATCAGCGAAGCAGAAAAAATGAAAGACGACATTGATGTCATGATTTTATGCGGGGGCAGCGCGACCGACCTGCCCGAACAAGGACCGTATTTTGCGTCCATGTTTAATACGGTGGACGGATATGACACCCATGCGAAAATTCCTGAATATTTTCAGGCGATGAACGAAGCGGCAACAGCCGGCAAACGGGTCAGCGTCATTTCCAGCGGCTGGGATCCCGGCATGTTTTCGTTGAACCGCATGCTCGCTGATGCCATCTTGCCTGTCGGGAAATGCTATACATTTTGGGGCAAAGGCATCAGCCAGGGCCATTCCGACGCCATTCGCAGGGTAAAAGGCGTAAAAGATGCCAGACAGTACACCATACCCGTTGAGGAAGCCATGGAGCGGGTCAGAAAAGGCGAGGCGCCCGATTTGACAACGAGGGAAAAACATATCCGGGAATGCTATGTCGTTGCCGAAGAAGGGGCCGACAAGGCAAGAATAGAAGAAGAAATCAAAACGATGCCGGACTATTTTGCCGACTATGAAACGATTGTTCATTTTATCACGGAAGAGGAATTGAAAAGAGACCACGGCGGGTTCCCTCACGGGGGGTTTGTGATTTACAGCGGGAAAACGGGCTTAAACAATGAACATAACCAGATTATTGAGTACAGTTTAAAGCTCGATTCCAACCCGGATTTCACCGCCAGCGTGCTGCTCGTTTACGCAAGGGCCGCTTATCGCCTGCATCAGGAGGGGGCTTACGGGGCGAAAACGGTCTTCGATATCCCGCCCGCATATCTTTCCCAACGTTCAAACGAAGAACTGAGGAAATTGTTTTTATAAAAAAATGGAAACTGCCGCATCAAGCGGCAGTTTTTCATTATGTTTGACTGCCGGAAACGACGGTTTCCGTTTTGTCTATTTCTTTGTATGCTAAGATGTCGCAAGAACGGTACTTTTTTCCGGTAGACTCTGTTATAATAGAGATGAAAGAAATTGAAAAAAATTTTAAAAAATACGCAAAAAATATGTAATATGATGAAAGCGTTTTCATCCTTTCCCGCTGGCTGCTGACTGTGGACCGACAGAGAGAATAGAGAGAAAGGAGGAAGATGATCATGACCGCGCTTCTCAGGGGGTTGTTTCGCACGAAAAGAACCACTAAGAAAAAAACTCAACAAGCTGAATTCGGGATCGTCCTTATCTCGAAAGATCCGGAAAAGGACGCTGAAAAATACCGCCAGCACATGGCCGCCATTAAGCAATATCCAGAGGTGGTGAAATCCTACAATATCAGTGAGGAAGAAGCCCGCCGGCTTGTGCCGGACATAAAACTGCCGGAACTTCCCGCATATGCTCTCATCCGTGAAGGCATCTACAGTGCAGAGTCATTTGAACACCGTCTTGAACATGCCCTCATTATTACGAACAAATCCACCGAAGTGCTTTTGTTTCTCGAGTATATGAAATCCTGAAAAAACTGTTTCATGCGCATACGGATGGCAATACGCGAAAAAAATCTCCCCGGAAAGAATGTCTTTCGGGGAGGTTTTTCTTCGCGCCACTTTTTCCGGCAAGGAAAGAATTTGCTTTGGCAGAGCGGACGCGCTGACATGTTTTTTAAAGTTTTGCTCGGTACGCTGACCTATTTTTGAACAAAGAATGAACGAAATGGCCATTATCATATTTTGTGGAGGAGATTAGTGAATCGGATCTTCAAGCAAATGTCTGCACCCGGGTGCAATATTTGTCCGTTTCCTTATGAACGCGGTTCAACCGCAGTTTAAGTTTTGGTTCATAAAAGCCGTGTGGCAAAGTTCTTCCCTTGCCGTTTTTTGCGCGAAGGAGCAAAAAATGAGGTGCAACTACTTTCAAATGTAAGAACTGTGAATATATTATGTGAAATTATTCACATATATTATCCTATTAAGTAAGGTTCTTTTCAAGATAGGACATTAATTTTTCACGCAAATTTCAACTTTATGTAAACAAATGGACAAAATTTAGTTAAAACTTTCCGGGCATTTTGACCACTTGGAAAAAATCTTTGTAGTCTGCCAAGTGGAAATCAGCTTCGAGATCGGGGTTTTGGAACGCACAAGTTTTGATGCCCAGTTCTCTTGCCGGTTTTAAATCAATTTCCCTGTCGCCGATTACAAGGTCCAGGTGGTATTTTTCATGCAGGTATTGATAGGCGTCCGGAGCCGGTTTTTTACGAAATCCGTCATCAAGGGTGACGATTTCGGTAAAATATTTTTTCAAATCGTAATAATTTAAGATTTCATAGGTGGATTCCCGGGCTTTGTGCGTCACGATTACGTTTAAATTGGCAGCTTTTAAAACTTCCTCCACATGGGGAAATGGCGGTTTTTCTTTGGGGTGAAGCTGTTTTTCCAAAGCGTGATAGTTTTCATCAAAAAATTTCTTGTCGATGCCGAAGTGCTCGACGGCCGCTTCCGAAGAAATTTTCATATACTTCATTATTTCTTCTTCTGAAACATCCGGGTCGGGAATCAGTTTTTTCACAGCTTTTACAATGGCAGGATAAGTGTCAAACAATGTTCCGTCAAAATCCCAAAGGATATTCACCTTTATCGCTTCTCCTTTGCAAAATTGTGTAATTAGGACTATCTCTAATCTACTACAAATTTCCCGTTTTAGCGAGTAAACTCCGAGGAATCCGGCTCTTTTGCAGTGTTGGACGGGAGGCGGCCCCGGTTGCTTCCCCCGCATCCGCCTTATTTAAAAGTCCTCTCCGTTCCTTTATACTTAAGGGGAGGTGATTATTAGAAATGGCCAGGGAGAGAAAATTTTCCACCGACGAACTGTACAGAGCTGTCAAGCAGCTGTTATTGGAACATGGCTATGACAATTTTACGATAAGCCTGTTGGCGGAACAGTTGGACGTATCACGGGGAACGATTTATAAATACTTTGAAAATAAAGAGGAATTATTGACGGAATTTATGGTCCGGGAAATGGATTTATTTTTGCTGGAATTAAAAAAAGTCGAAGCAAAGCGGGGATTCGTTGCCCAATTTGATTACATACTTGAACTTGTCTTTGAAAACACCGATTTTCATCAGATTCTCAGCATGGCTTCATTGATTCCGGCCCATTTGACGAAAAAAGCCCTGTCAAATAAGAAACGTCTCGAACAGCAGCATTTTGAAATGTATCGTCTTCTGGCGGACGTCATCCGCTTGGGAAAAGAGGAGAAAAAGTTAAAAGAGCACTTGCCCGATTCCGTTATTCTCGGCTTTATTTTTCAAGTGATCGCCATTCCCAATTATTTTGGCGTTCCGAAACCGCAATGGGTTGCCTCCATTAAGGAAATATTAATGCACGGGATGTTTGAACAAGATAATTGACACCAGTGTCACTTTGAAAGATAATAGGAATGTCGTTAATTTTATTTAGTTATCACTAAAGTGACAGTAGTGTCACTTTAGAAACAGACGAAATTTTTCGTCATATTTTTTGGCAATTTGCTTAGTCCCTGCTGAAAATGTTGAGAATCTTTTCAGCAGGAAAAAGACATTCCAACAGTGAGGAGGAGCCTATGAAAAGTTTACTGCAAGCCATCACAGACCGGGTCACAACGAAAAAAGGAATGTGGATCACTCTCATCTTATGGCTCGTTGCCACGATCGCTTTATCCATATTTGCACCGATGGCAAATGAATACAAAGTCACGAATGTGGACAGCCTTCCCGACGATGCCAAATCGGTGCTTGCCCAAGCGAAGATCGACAAGTATTTTAAAGAACAAGAAGGGATACCGGCAATCCTCGTATTTCAAGCAAAGGACGAGGAAATAGGACTGCCTGAACTCGCAAGCGTACTGGAGAAAATCGAGAAAGCAAAAGTTCCCGGCGTGGAGAAAATCGTTCCGTTGGGAAAGATGCCGCCACAGGCAGCCGTGCAATTTTTCTCTGAAGACAAAACAACGGCCATGATTCCCTTGATTTACAATGCTTCCATGGAAAGCAAGGAACTGCAGAGCTCCAACGAGCAGATTAGCAAGCTTGTCCGGTCGGAAGAATTGGATTTATACATAACGGGACCGGCCGGAATCGCCGCCGATACGCTGGAAATGTTCTCGCGGGCGGATATGGTTCTGATCATGGCGACCGTGGGAATCATTTTGATATTGCTGGTTGTGATTTACCGTTCGCCGTTATTGGCTTTGATTCCTTTGCTTTCGGCGGGCTTTGTGTTTATGGTTGCCAACCATGTTCTCGGAATGATGGGGAAATACGGCTTGGAAATCAGCAATGAAAGCCTGTCGATCATGTCGATTCTTCTTTTTGCTACGGTCACGGATTATTCGCTGTTCGTTTTCTCGCGTTTTCGGGAAGAATTGAAAACGTATGAGGACAAATATACGGCGATGAGAATGGCGCTGCGCGGCGTGGGAATGCCCGTCTTTTTTTCGGGCGGAACGGTTCTGGCCGCGATGCTTATACTCTTTTTGGCCAAATTGGAAGCTTACAACAATTTTGCGCCGACATTTGTAACGGCAATGGCAATCGTCATGCTCGCTTCGATCACGCTTGTTCCCGCTCTTTTCACACTTGCCGGCAGAAAGTCGTTCTGGCCAAAAATTCCGCGGGTCGGGGATGAACGCGTTGCTTCGAAATCGCTGTGGACGAGAGTCGGCCGATTCGTTTCCGCCAAGCCCGTTATTTCGGTTGTTTTGGTCGGGGCATTCCTGCTTTTGTCCGCCGGAAATATTGTCAATTTGAAGTATGAATTTGACACGATGAAATCATTCCCCGATGACTTAAAATCCCGCATCGGGTATGAAATATTGGAGGAGAAGTTTTCCAAAGGGGATCTCGCTCCGACAACCGTCCTTTTTGAAGGAACAAAGGCCCTCACGGCCGAGGAACGCGAAAGCCTGATAAATGAACTGGCCGGGCAGGAAATGGTGGCCAAAGTTAATTTGAACGGCATCGCCGATGAAGGCAGGGTCTTGAACTTTAATGTCGTTCTCGATCAAAATCCTTACTCCGTTGAAGCGATTAATGCCGTGGAAAAAATGATCAATGACGCGGAAAAGATGGTAAAGAACAGCGGGGTGGAAGGAACACTCTATTTTGCAGGGGAAACCGCCAAACTCGTCGATGACCGGGAAATGAATAACCGGGACATTATTGTCGTCGTTCTTTTAGAAACGCTGCTTATTTTCATACTGTTGAGGGTTTTGACAAGATCCTTCAAGATGTCGCTTTATATGATGGGAACGATTCTCGTTTCATTTTTTGCCGCCTTGGGCCTGGGAACGTTCCTGACCGATCTCTTCTTTGGCATTGATACAATCAGCGACCGGGTGCCACTATATTCGTTCGTGTTCCTGGTGGCTCTGGGGATTGACTACAATATCATCCTCGTCTCCAGGTTTTTGGAAGAACGGGAAAAACATCCCCTCCACAAAGCGGTGGAAACCGCCGTTTCGACCACAGGCGGGGTGATCTCATCGGCGGGAGTCATTTTGGCCGCAACCTTTGCCGTCCTGATGACCCAGCCCGCTCAATTGCTGTTTGTATTCGGATTCATTGTCGCCATCGGGATTTTGCTGGATACATTCCTCGTGCGGGGAGTGCTTTTGCCGGGCCTGATTATGCTGTTGGAAAAAGAAAAAGTAACCGGTGCGGCCGTGGTGGCCGAGCCGGTGAAATAACAACAAGGAGCGGTGCACTGAGCGGTGCTCGGGAGCCGCTCCGTTTCTTTTTATTGGAAAACAGTCCGGCCAAATCAGAACAAAAGAGGTATACAGTTGCCTTTGAAATATTGGGATTGGAAACACATTTTGTACGTCCTATATCAAAAAACAGCCAAATGGGACTTGCTTGTCATACAAAAAAGCTTTTGCTAAAAGCCCCCATACAGTATAAAAAGAATAAGGAGTTGCCTGTAATGGCCCTTTTTGATTTGCGCTGCAAAGACTGCCAAACTGAATTCAAAAAGATGATCCCTTATGCAAAGCTCGCTGAAGTGACATGTCCTTCTTGCGGGAGCGGGAATCATGAAAGAGTTTATTTAGCGCATGTCAAGGGTCCGATTTCTTCCGGTGCAGGCGGTTCTTCTTCCGGCGGCGGCTTCACCTGTCCGGGCGGAGTATGTAATGTAAATGTTTCAATCAGGAAGATGTGCTGTTGGAACGAAAGATGAACACGCACAATATACATTGCCGATAAGGTTTGTGTCTATTGGAACCCCGGGAATGCATCCAAATTCCCGGGGTTCCCCTTTTTGGATAAACCCTAAAGCACGTTTTCCCTCTTTTACAGCTACGCTTGTTTTGAAAATGGCTCTTACACATTGCCATTTATAGGGGTGTCCCCCTATGGTTTTATGTAAGAAATTACCAATATAATAAACTTGTAAATACAGAATTTGTGAAGGGGTCGATGCATTGATATGGCAAGCGATAAGCCGATCATTATTGACGCCAGGGGAGCGTTTTGTCCCGGGCCGTTGATGGAGTTAATGAAAGCGGCAAGAGGTGCCGAACCGGGCACGGTTTTCCATCTCTTGACGAACGAAGAAGGTTCACGGAAGGATGTGCCGGCCTGGGTGAGAAAAATGGGCCATGAATTTTTGGGTGAAGAGCCAGGCGACGGAACCTACTATAAACTGAAGGTCAAAATTAAATAGCAACATAAAGATTCAGCCGCGGGAGAGGCAAAAAACTCATTCGCACGGACGGCAACAGATGATGCATTTTTTAAAGGAGGGCACGCCCAAAGATGAAAAAAGTGTTAATCATTGGTGGGGGCACCGCAGGAACGATGCTGGCCAACAAACTTTCGAAAGGATTGGCGGAAGAAATCGAGGCGGGAAAAGCACAAATTACCGTCGTCAGCAATAAAGATTTCCACGTTTACCAGCCCGGCTTTTTATATATTCCGTTTCAATTAAAACGCCCCGAGGAACTGGTCCGTCCCATTGAAGAGGTAATCGATTCCAGAGTGCGGATCATCATTGATGAAGCCGTGAAAATCAACGAACACGAAAAAAGGGTCACCCTTCGTTCAGGCGGCCTTTTATCCTATGATTATTTGATTCTCGCAACCGGTTCCCATCCGAGACCGGAACTCGTTCCCGGCCTCAAAGAAGCGGGCCATACATTCTTTTCGATGGAAGATGCGCTGAAACTGCAAAGAGCAATGAATGAATTTAAAGGCGGAAAGGTTGTTGTCGCTGTCCATCTTCCCCATAAATGCCCGGTCGCCCCGCTTGAGTTCGTTATGATGTTTGAAGATTGGGCAAAAAAACGCGGCATTCGCAAAAAAACGGAGATCACCTATGCTTATCCGCTTGCGGGGCCGTACGGCACAGAATCGGTCGCCCGGTTGGCTGAACGGGAATTTAAGGCCCGCGATATCAAATTGGAGACTTTCTTCATTATGGAAAAAGTGGATGTGAAGAAAAAAGAATTGGTCAGTATCGACGGCCGGAGACTGCCTTTTGATTTGCTTGTCGCAGTTCCGCCCCATACAGGTGCAGAGGTGATCATCGAAAACGGTTTAGGCGACAAGGACGGGTGGCTTCCGACCGACCGCCACAAACTCCATCTTGAAAACCGCAGCTCGGTCTTTTGCATCGGCGACGCGACAAATCTTCCCATCAGCAAAGCCGGCTCAACGGCGCATTTTGAATCGGAAATTCTCTCGGAAAACTTAATCAACATGATTCGCGGCGGCGAAGCTCATAAACAATACAACGGGAAAGTCTTCTGTTTTATTGAAACCGCTTTAGACAAGGCAACCTATATTACCTTTGATTATGAAAACCCGCCCAAGCCGGTGACGCCTTCAAAAATGGTTCATTTCGCCAAAGTGGGCTACAACAACATGCACTGGGTGAATTTAAAGGGAATCATGTAAAAAAGGGGGCAGGAGGATGTCCACAAAGACAAATATGCTGCAATTAACTCCGGAACTGCAGGAAGAATTGACGGAAACCCTCCCCGTGTTTGTCCGGTTTTTGCACGGTCTCAAAATGGCCGGCGATGCGATGACAGAAGAAACGATCTCCCATTTGACGGTCAAGTTGGAAAAAGCGGCCAATCTCCTCGCGATCATTGATGATGACAGGCTGCCCCGTTTATTAACAGCGCTGCTTGAAAACGGAGACGCTCTTGTCTCGCTATTGGAAAAAGCGGCCGTATTGCATGAAAACGGCACGTTGGACAAATTGATAGAGTTGGCGGAAGCCCTCGGTTCCGTGACAGACGCTTTAACGGAAGAAACTGTACAGCAAATGACGGCAAAAGCGCTGCCGCTTGTTGAGATCGGCGACAAGATTCTTTCCTCCAAGGCGGTGAAAAAAGCGCCGCAGCTGATAGATGCCGTGAACAAAACAATCGCCGACATGGAAAATCAAAAACCGCAACCGTTGTCCGTTTTTGGCCTTCTCGGGTTGTTAAAGAAAAAAGAAGTACAAAGAGCCCTGCAATTTACAGTCGCCTTGCTCGGCAATCTGTCGGAACCGCAAACAAAATAGAAGGGATTTTGGATGATGGAATATAGCATTGAGCTAATCGTAGTTCTTTTTCTCATCGGAGCAATCGGCTCAGCTGTTTCCGGCATGGTCGGAATCGGCGGAACAATCATAAAGTATCCCCTCCTCCTGTATATACCGCCCCTTCTCGGTTTGGGCGCGTTTACGGCACAGGAAGTATCGGCGATCAGCGCGGTTCAAGTGTTTTTTGCCACTTTGGCCGGGATGGTTGTTTTCAAAAAAGGCGGTTATATCCACGGAAAGCTGGTCGCTTATATGGGCATTTCCATCGTAATCGGGAGTTTTGCCGGAGGGTACGGTTCAAAATATCTCCCCGATGATGCCATTAATTTTGTCTATGCCATTTTGGCGCTGGCCGCGGCGGTCATGATGCTTTTTCCGAAAAAAGGCGACGAAGAAGGGGAGGAAATAAGGGATTTCAACAAATGGATCGCCGTTCCGGCAGCTTTCATCATCGGTGTCGCCTCGGGAATTGTCGGGGCGGCGGGAGCCTTTATCACTGTCCCGGTCATGCTTGTTTTGTTGAAAATTCCGACGAGAGTCGCCATTGGTTCATCTTTGGCCATTACCTTTATATCATCGATCGGTTCCACTGCAGGCAAGCTTCTCAGCGGACACATGCTGCTAGTCCCGTCTGTCGTCATGGTGGTTGCCAGTTTAATTGCCGCCCCTTTGGGTGCGAAATGGAGCGGCCGCTTAAATACGAAAGTGCTGCAGACGATTTTGCTCTTTTTAATTTGCGGCACTGTTATAAAAATTTGGTACGAAATTTTGTTTGTGTAAAAGAACGATGATTGAGGGAATGAAGGTGTGACAGGAGCATGAAAAGCGGTACAGAACAGTTTTTCCTCGACTGTTCAGAATATGATTGTCCGATGATGCTCGCCCAACTGAAAGAGGCGTTGGGACGGGTTGCACCCGGCCAAACGGTGGAAGTGATCACGAATTGCGCCGAGAAATTTCAATTCATTCTCCGGGCATGGACTCACGAGACAAACGATACTTATTGCGGCTTTTTGGAAAAAGGGGAACGGACCCATCATTTCATTCAAAAAGCCCCGGATCATGAAAGGAGGGAACATAAACCGCATCCGCATATCATCACCAATGAGGAATTGAAAAAAATTCTCTCCGTGAAAGGGAACTTCCGTCTTGTGGACGTGAGAGAGGATATTGAGTATATGCTGGGACATGTGCCTGAAGCGATCAACGTTCCATTGTCTGATTTTACTTCAAGGATATCGCTGCTACCGAAGGATGAGACTTACTACATGATTTGCCGGACTGGAAACCGCAGTGATTTTGCCTGCAAATATATGACTTTTCTCGGCTTTAAAAATGTTTACAATGTGATGCCGGGCATGTGCCAATGGGACGGGGAAGTGGTTTAAACGCGTCTGCGGTCCGCCAGCCGGAGTCGAAAGGATTTTGTTCACAAATGGCCAGGCTCCGGAGGCAACATGCACAGGCGTCCGAAATAAAAAAGATTTTGTTCAGAGGAAATTTCCGTTGTAAATAAAAAATGGGGGGATGAAACATGACTGCTGCCGGTATTACCGCAGAAAAATTAAATCGTTGGATTGTGGAGAAAGAGCCGTTGTTCATCCTTGACACCCGCAATGAAGAAGATTTTGAGGAATGGAAGATTGACGGGGAGAATATCGAGTTTTTAAATGTGCCGTATTTTGAACTGTTGGAAGACGGCATTGAATCCATTCTTGACAAACTTCCGAAAGACAAAAAGATCATCGCCGTTTGTGCAAAGGAAGGTTCTTCCAAACTGATTGCCGAGCAACTTTCCGAAGCAGGCGTTGAAGTTTCGTACTTGCTTGGCGGGATGAAAAAATGGAGTGAATATCTCTATCCCGTCAAAGTGTATCAAGATGAAAATATGAAAGTGTACCAGTTTCTCCGCGTCGGGAAAGGCTGCTTGTCGTACATGGTTTTTTCGGACAACGAAGCTTTGGTCGTCGATCCGCTCAGATTCGTTGATGAATATATAAAACTGGCGGAAAAAGAAGGGGCAACCATTACCCATATCGTCGATTCCCACCTCCATGCCGATCATATTTCCGGAGGCCGCCGGCTGGCTGAGCTGACCGGTGCCACTTATTACTTAATGAAGAGCGAAGGAGCCATTTATGAGTTTGAACCGCTCGAAAATTATGAGCAAATCAATTTCGCCAAGGTCAACCTGGAAGTGTTGGCCGTAAAAACGCCCGGACATACCCCCGGCAGTGTTTCGTTTTTCGTAAACAAGCGCCTTCTCTTTTCCGGTGATACGATTTTTGTCAGCGGGATAGGCCGGCCCGACCTTGGCGGGAAAGCGAGAGAATGGGCTAAAGATCTGTACCATACCGTTTACAGCAAGGTGGCGAAATTCGCCGATGATGTTCTTGTCCTTCCCGGCCATTACGGAAGCTTTGTTGAGGAATTTAATGAGCATGGCTATGTAGGAAGCCTTCTCGGCGACATCCGGAAAAGAAATGACATGATGGAAGGCATGTCAATGGATGAATTTGTCAATGAAGTGGCTAAATCTGCATCAGAAGTCACCCCGCCGAATTATCAAGATATCATTGCCATTAATAAAGGAATCAAGACGGCCACCGAAGAGGAAATGTTGGAACTTGAAATCGGCCCGAACCGGTGCGCCTTCCATCACACAACCAAATAAGCCCGGCGGATCATTTGGAGAAGACCTCCTGAACCAATAAAGCCTGCGCGAAAGGAAACGGTTCCTTACCGCAGGCTTTGTTAATTGTTTTTGAAAATTTAACTGAAGAACTGCCGGGCAACAGAATGTTTCTTCTTTCAAGAAATCCGACGGACAGCCTTTTGTTTACTGCTCATTCTAAAAAGTTGAGCAGAAGGCGGCGCCTTTTAAAACACAAATATCCAATATTTGTAAAATTTTACTTAAAGATTTAGAATGATAGTGGGGGGAGTATATGGAAATGGAGAATTCTTTTGTGTTCAATGATGCTTATTTGAGGCAAATTTTTATGAGCATTCAAGATGGAATATTGGTCATGGATGAGGACCGGGTGATTTTGCAAATGAATCCGGCGGCCAAAAGGTTGACCGGCTGGAAAATAGGCGGGAAGGTTCCCTATTGCACATACTGTCAAAACCGCCGTGTGGAGGAGGGGGAAGAACGCTGTTATTTAATCGGCAATCAAAGCGTTCCGTACTTTTTATCAAAAATGCCTTCGTATTACGGCGAGAAGATTTACGTAGAAATGAGCACCGCTCTCATATATAAAGAGGAAGAGACCGGAAAAAGGCATTATCTTCTCGTCTTGAGGGATCAGTCTCTCAAGCAAAAGGAAGAAGAAGTCCGCATGTCCAAGATGATGATCAAAAAGTTGATTGACGCCCGGGAAAGTGAGCATAAACGTCTGGCAGCCGAACTCCATGACGGGGTCGGGCAATCATTGTACACGATTTCCGTTGCGCTGCAGGCGATAGAAGCCCGTCTTTCCGACAAAAAGCTGCATGAATATGTGGCGGAAGTGAGGAACGAACTTGAGAAAGTCATGAACGATGTCAAATCATACTCCCATCAACTAAGACCGCAAAGCCTTGATCAACTGGGACTTGTCCCCACTGTCCACTCATTGATATCTTCTTTGAAGAAAAAACTGCCCGCAACTTCATTTACATTCGACACCAACTTGGAGCACCGATTAAACAGTTTTGCCGAAATTAATATTTACCGTGTCATCCAAGAAGCCCTGCACAATGCCATGAAATATTCTTCCGCAACCGATGTAAATATTTCGCTTCACCGGACCGGCGGCAAACTTTTTCTGGAAATTTCTGATAACGGCGTCGGATTTCAATACGACCGGAACCGGGAAGGGCTGGGTTTAAAACATATGGAGGAACGGATCGACCAACTTGGCGGAACGTTCTCTATTCAAACGGCTCCGGGGAAAGGCACAAAGGTGATGGCGGAAATTCCTTGTACGGAGGTGGAAAAATTTTATGATTAAAGTTTTAATTGCCGACGATCATGTGTTAATCCGTAAAGGAATCCGCTTGTTGCTCGAAACATATGCAGAGATTGAAGTCGTTGCTGAAGCGGGTGACGGGGAAGAAGCGATTCGGATGACCGAAAAGCACGCCCCTGATGTCGTTTTAATGGATCTCTCCATGCCGAACGGAATTGACGGGTTTACGGCAATTAAGGAAATCCGAAAAAGGCATCCCGCCGTAAAAATTATTATCTTGTCCATGCATGATGAAGAAGCTTACATAAGAGAAGCGGCCGGGCATTCCGTTCATGGCTATATTTTGAAAAACAGCAAAGGAAATGAACTTTTTGAGGCCATTCGGGCCGTTTATTACGGAAAAAGATTCTACCGGACAGGGATTCCGGAAGAACAGATTGAAAAAATGATAGAGCAACCGGGAAAGAAAGAGTCCATTTTGACAAACCGGGAACAAGAAGTGATCCGTTTGACCGTGTTAGGGTATTCAAATATGCAAATTGCCGAAAAATTGTCCATCAGCCATAAAACGGTTGAAAACCATAAGGCGAACATTATGAACAAACTCCAGCTCCGAAACAGGCAAGAACTGATTCAGTTCGCGATTCAAAACCGCTATCATGAACTGCCGAAATAAGAGGCAAAAACAGGCTAATGGCCCGCACGAAGGAAACGGCAGTCCCCGGCCGGCGGGATTGCCAGAAGGAAAAGCATTCCAATCTGTGTCTCCGCCACGATACCCCTTCTTCTTGGCATTTATTGAAAATAATTATGTTAAAATAGAACAAAAAAGATATGAGGATGGGTACGATGGAAATTAAAACAGTGTCAATAATAGGATTGGGAGCTTTGGGAATATTATTTGGGCATCATTTATCAAAAAGAATGGCGAAAGAAGACTTGCGCATCGTCGCCGATGAAGAGCGTATTAAAAGGTATAAGCGGGAAGGAGTATACAGCAACGGCGAACGCTGCGATTTTCATTATGTCACGCCGGAAGAAAAGACAGGCCCGGCCGATATGGTTCTTTTCACGGTAAAATATCAAGGCTTGGAAGATGCCATTCGGGCGGTCCGGAATCAAGTTGGAGAAAACACCATTCTGCTGTCCGCTCTAAACGGCATTTCCAGCGAAAAAATGATTGCCGAAGCATACGGGCCGGAAAAGGTATTATATTGTGTGGCCCAAGGCATGGATGCAGTGAAAACGGGCAACAAGCTGACCTACGAAAATATGGGCATGCTTGTGTTTGGCGGAAAAGGGCCCGATGACGCCGACAAAGTGCAAAGAGTGGCGGAGTTTTTCCGAAAAACAGACTTCCCCCATCAAGTGGATTCGAATATGAAAAAAAGATTGTGGGGCAAATTTATGTTGAACGTGGGCGTGAACCAAACGGTTGCCGTCTATAAGAGCAACTACGGGGAAGTGCAAAAGCCGGGTCCGGCCAGGGAGATGATGATTGCCGCGATGAGAGAAGTGATGGCGCTGTCAGAGAAAGAAGGAGTTCATCTGACGGAGGATGATCTCGAATACTGGCTATCCGTTCTTTCCAAGCTGAACCCTGAAGGCAAACCGTCGATGGCCCAGGATGTGGAGGCGAAGCGGCTCAGCGAAGTGGAATTGTTCTCCGGAACGGTGATTCAACTTGGCAAACAACATCAAATTCCCACACCGGTCAATGAGAAAATGTACCGCATCATTAAAGAAATTGAAAGTACTTATTAGGATTGTTTTTTTATATCCGGCCCCGGACAAGTGGGGGAAACAGGCTGTTTTTGCCGTCTGTTTCGTTCCATTCTTCAGGGGTCGCTTTCAAATAAATTTCCCGTTTCCTTGGAAATCTGCGGCGGTTGGTTCACAACCGGCCGGAAAACAAACGGACGTTTTTAAAAGCAAGAAAGTTGCTGCCGGCAGTATGTCTGAAAGTTTTTTGAGCTGCTGGCAGCAACTTTTTTCTGTTTTTCACTAACCAGTCTATGTATGTTGGTCAAGTTTTATGCCAGGGTAGCGAAACTTTCCCTTGGTTTGCGGGAAAAGGAAAAGGGGGGCTGACGGTTGCCGCCAAAAAAGAGTTTTTTGAAACCGGCAACAACATGGCAAGACTTCTATAAAACTTCCTCACTCGCGGAACACCCATTGCGGAATTAAACCGTCCTTTTCATGACCGGAGCCGGCCGGAAATGGGGAAGTATGAAAACGGGTTAAGAGGGAAAAAATAGCGGATGAAAGCTTATCGCATCTGCTATGTGTTTCACTGAACAAAAGTTAATTTAAATATTTTAAAAATATCCTTTACTTTTTGTCAATTAAATTGTAAAATAATACCAAAAAGTTCATAATTTGTTCACAAATTTGTTAAAAAGATGTAAATTAGGACCGGATAAAACCAGGGAGGTGCACGGTATGAGATTAAGATTGAATGCAGTCTTCTTTCTGCCTTTCGTGTTATTGTTTGCGGGCTATTTTGTTTCCATGAACGGTTTCATTGCTGCCGGTTGCACACTGCACATTTTTACTATCCTTTCCACGATATTGGTTGTCATTGATCAATTGGGAACGGCGAGAAAAATTGCGCACCTTCGGTTGGTAAAATAGTCGAGTCGTCGGTTTGAATCAAATAATATAAATAATATAAAAGAACCAAAGAAGCGGTATCACGTAAGTAAAGAGAGGATATTCGGAATGCATGCATTCAGGAATTGCCACAATGATACAAGCTAAAAAAGAGTTCTTTTCAAGAGTGAAAAGAACTCTTTTGTTGTTGTGGCACTTTGTATTGAAACCACAGGAAGAATGGCTCGGCGTATTTTATTGTTCATTCCTTAAGGATACCGCTTTCGAGAAGGCACTCAAAAAAGTATCCGCTGGAAGTGGCGCCGGGGTCGATGTGTCCGATGGAGCGGTCGCCGAGATAGGATGCACGGCCTTTTTTCGCTTTCATGTCCTTCGTGCTCAGCACCGCTTCTTCAATGAGTTCTTTCGTGAGAGCACCTTCTTCCAATGCTTTTGTGACGGGAATCCAGACATCGACCATCGTCTTATCGCCCGCTTCGGCCCTGCCGCGTTTTTGAATGCCTTCCAGCCCCGCTTTAACCACTGCGGCAACATCATTGGTATCGGCCGCCGCTTGTTTGCCCATGCTCAGAAAAGCGGATCCGTAGAGGGGGCCTGCTGCTCCTCCTACGGAACTCAAGAGGGCCATCGCTGCGGTTTTAAATATATTCTCTACGGAGTTGAACGTTTGGGAAGTCAATTTTTCTTCCATGATTTTTGCTCCGCGGGCCATATTATTTCCGTGGTCTCCGTCGCCTATCGCTGTGTCCAGTTCACTTAAGTATACTTGGTGTTCTTTCAGTTTTTCCGCAAAGGCGAGGAGCCATGCGGAAACGTTTTCCACTGTCAGCATCCTGATGCCCCCTTACACCCAAGCTGCAGTTTCGACCGGATATTTGAGATATTCAACCCATTTTTCATCTTCCAGTTTAATCAAGGTTAAGGAAAGTCCCGCCATTTCGATTGAAGTCATGTAAGAAGCCACTTTCTTGAAGTCAAAGACAAGTCCGTCTTTGCTTAAAATTTCTTGGACATCGTTCATGAAGATGTACAGTTCCATTAACGGCGTTCCGCCCATACCGTTTACGAATACACCGTACCGGTCCCCTTCTTTCCAGTTGCACTCTTCTTTTAGACGGCTGATAAGTTCTTGGGCGATTTCTTTAGACGGTTTAATCTTTTCCCGGCGGTATCCCGGTTCCCCGTGAATGCCGATGCCGTATTCCATTTCGTCGTCGGCCAATTCAAATCCCGGTTTGCCTACGGCCGGAACTGTTGCCGGAGAAATGGCGACGCCCACTGTTTTTGTATTTTCGATGACTTTATCGCCCAATTTTTTCAGATCCTCAAGGGACATGCCTTGTTCAGCGGCGGCTCCGAGAATCTTATGGACGAGGACGGTTCCCGCCACGCCGCGCCGTCCGGCTGTGTATGTGCTGTCTTCCACGGCGATGTCATCGTTCACAATGACTTTGTCCACTTTAATGCCTTCCGCTTCGGCCATGTCCATCGCCATTTCAAAGTTCATAACGTCGCCGGTGTAGTTTTTGATAATGAGAAGGACGCCTGCGCCTTTGTCTGCCAGTTTAATGGCTTCGAAGACTTGGTCCGGAGTCGGAGATGTAAAGACCTCGCCTGCAACTGCCGCCGAAAGCATTCCTTTGCCGACAAATCCGGCGTGGGAAGGTTCGTGGCCGCTGCCGCCCCCGCTCACCAGTCCGACTTTTCCTTGTCCTTCATATTTGCGGTACATGACACCTGTTTCGCCCAACCGCTCCAAAATGTCGCTGTGCGTGAAGGCCATTCCTCTCAACATTTCTTCCCAAACATTTGACGGACTGTTAATTATTTTTTTCATAGAACGATCACCCCAGCTATTAATTTATTTAAATGATAAATTGAAAGCGCTTTAAAAGTAAGTGGCAAAATTTTTTCCGGTAAAAAAGCGTTTTTTTTTCTGCAAAAAGTTTTGAAACTCTTTAAATTTTATTATATCAATATAATGAATGAATTGTAAATGATTTCCTAAGAATTTTTATTTTCCACAAAAAACTTCTTGCAAAGTAGAACAAGCTGCTGCTTTGTCAGAATGGAAACGATGCTTGCGGGGCATGAATTTTTCCGGGCGGGAATTGTGAACCGGGAAACGGGGCAAAATTTAGGCAACCCGTCCCCATGTTGGAGTCGCAGAATGGTTGGAGATGCAAAAGGCTTTTGCCGCATAAATTTTTTATAATGTATGAAAGGGATCATATTTGCAAAGGAGGATCGGATAGATGGCGGACTTACGGACAATCATGTCATGGACCTTTTTTGAAGAAACGGGCATTCCTCCGGAAGTGGAAGAAATTCTTGTGGAGGGAGAGGTTCCGGAAGCGGCATATCGGACGGTTCGGGATGTGGCTGTCATTACGAACAAGCGCTTGATTATTTCCGACAAGCAGGGGTTGACCGGAAAGAAGGTGGAGGTTTACACCATTCCTTTTAAATCGATCATAATGTATTCTTCGGAAAACGCAGGTTTGATGGACATGAATGCTGAATTGGAGTTATGGACGAAGGCTGGGAATTTTAAGCTGAATGTGAACAGGAAAGTGGATATCAGAAAACTGGATCGTTTGATTGGAAAGTACATTTTATGAAATTTTGTAAAAAGGATACAAAAAGAATGGATGGAACCGCTCCTTCATTGGAGCGGTTTTATTGCAAGAAAACAAGAGTTTGCTATACTCTCTTTTGAAGCCGTGGGGGAAAACAAGCTACTCCAAAGTTTTTGTTTTTCCGCGGCATTCTTCTTGCTAGCAGGAAAGAGTTTTGTTAAAATACCCTTATGGGTATAAATGATTTTTGAGGGAAAGGAGTTGACTGGATTGGCCCTTTTTGATTTGCGCTGCAAAGATTGCCAAAATGAATTTAAAAAACTCGTGCCCTATTCAAAGCTTCCGGAAGTAACTTGTCCATCTTGCGGAAGCAAGAATCACGAAAGGGTTTATAAAGCAAATATTAAAGGTCCAATCAGTGCAGGGTCCGGCGGCTCCGTTCCAACGGGAAGCCCCTTTACCTGAGCAGGCTGTTGATCTGCGAGGTTCGCAGACTGAAGATTTTCAAAAGGAATGATACATTGAGATATCATAAAGCGCCTGTTTATGCGTTTTTGATGGTATATACAGACACTGAGCAAGCAAAACCCGGGGAAGAAAGGCCCCGGGTTTTGTTTGTAAAAATGATTGTGCTGCACCCGGGAGACGGTGAAACGGGATATGGACGGAGCCGGGAGGATTGCGGCCATGTTGGCGAAGGGGTTCCTTTTCTGTTCCATTCATTTGCATAAGGATGCAATGTTTTTCGGCCTGGATAAGATGCGGTGTTTATCTTCCTTTTTTGATACGATTATAGGAGGGACAGAAAGAGAGGGAACCAAATGTGAAAGGATATGTCAAATTTATAACGGCCATGCTGATATGGGGAAGCATCGGGATATTTGTCCGCGGAATTGATTTGCCGTCCAGCGGAATCGCCTTATTGCGGGGAGCAATTGGAAGCTTGTTTTTGCTTGCGGCGAGTCTGATTATAAAAAACCGCTTGTCCAGGACAGCCATTAAAAGAAACGGCCTTTTGTTATTGCTTTCGGGAACGGCGTTGGGGCTCAATTGGATTTTCCTTTTTGAAGCATACCGTTATACGACGATCGCCGCTGCAACATTAAGTTATTATTTTGCTCCGGTTTTTGTCATGATGCTTGCACCTGTCGTCTTAAAAGAAAAATGGACGCCAGTTAAAATCGTCAGCATTTTTTCCGCCATGTGCGGCTTGTTTCTCGTGATCACGAACGGGAACCTGCATTTCGGCGAACAGGGGAGCCATGCCGCGGGCATCATGTTCGGATTGTTGGCGGCGGTGTTTTACGCCTCTTTGATTTTAATGAATAAATTTATTAAAAATCTGTCTGATTTTGATACGACTGTCGTTCAACTGACGGTGGCGGCCGCGGTTCTTTTGCCATATGTTTTGTTCAAGGAAGATCTGAACTTTGCCGGTTTCGGGACGGAAACGATTCTTCTTATTTTAGTCGTCGGTATCGTCCATACCGGTATCGCTTATCTTTTATATTTCTCGGCCATTAAAGAATTAAAGGGCCAAAGCATTGCTGTTTTAAGTTATATCGATCCCGTTTCAGCCGTGATATTTGCGGCGATTTTCCTCGGCGAGGGGATGACGTTATTGCAAACGGCGGGCGGCATACTCATCTTGGGCTCCACTTTTCTCAGCGAAACGCTTGATTCGAAGCTGAAACGGCCCGGAAAAAAGCAGGCAGGATAAATTCCGCGGCGGGACTCATCCTGCCGTTTTGTTTTACAGATGGTTTTCAATCCAATATAAGATGTCCTGATAGACTTCATCTCTATTGATTTCGTTTAAAATTTCATGGCGCGCCCCCGGATAAAATTTAAAGGAGACATCTTTCAGCCCCGCTGTTTTCAATTGCCGGATATTTTCGAGAACTCCTCTTGTAAACTTTCCGACCGGATCCCGATCCCCGGAAAGAAAAAGGACGGGCAAATCTTTGGGAATGTGATCGTCATTATCATAGAGGCGGTTCAGCGCCGAGATGAAATCTTCAAAAAATCCTGCCGTAAACACGCCCCCGCACAGTGGGTCATTGATGTATTTGTCCACCTCTTCTTCATCGCGGCTCAGCCAGTCAAACTCCGTCCTTACCAGTTTGACGGAGCGGTTGAAGCGGCCGAAAGTCAAATTGTTTAATTTTAAGCTCGGAGTGCGCCGTCCGTGTTTTTTTACTTCCCGAGCGGCGAGTTTGGCGCCGATCTTCCCGAGAAAACCCGGGTGGCCGCCTGTTCCGGAAAAAATGACCCCGGACACCTCGCCGCCGAACTTTTGAATGTAAAACCTCGACAAGAATGAACCCATGCTGTGTCCGAATAAAAAGACAGGGGCATCGGGATAATCGGATTTAATGATGTCTGTTAACACTTTCATGTCCTCCACGACCGTTGTGAAGTCTTTTCCGTCTCCGAAATAGCCGTGGTCCTCGGGACGGGTTTCAGTTTTTCCGTGCCCGCGGTGGTCATTTCCATATACGTAGATTTTGTTTTCTGCCAAAAAGGCCGCGAAATCATGATACCGTCCAATATGTTCCGCCATGCCGTGGGATATTTGCACGACGGCGCGGGGGGTGTCCTCATCTGTCCATTTCTTGGCAAATATCTTTTTCCCGTCTCTCGCCGGAAAATAAAAACTGTCTGTTTTCACTTTTTGTCACTCCTGATTTATTTTGAAAGCGGGTGGAAATGTTTAATGAAAGTTATCTTTATTATAAACTTTAATTTTGCCCCGGTTTTGGGCAATGTTTTAAAATTGGATTTTAGTCAAGATGTTTTTCAAGTAAAAGAAAGCGGTCTTCAGCAAAAAGTTCCAAAGGTTGCCGGGGGAAGGCCGGATTGTCATGCAAGATGTTGAACAATAGTGAAAGGAGGAAACAAGATAGCGGAAAACGGCGATAGCTTTCATGTTGCGGCCGATATGTTTTGCGGATAGATGCCGTTTCTGTGCTTGCCGGAGGGGTGTTTTCGGCATAAAAAATTGCCTGTCAACAGAAAGATGAAGTAAAATATAGATTGGAAATATATAACATAAATCTTAAGCACCGACTCATGCCGGTTTTTCAAATGTCTTTGCCTGAAAATAACAAATTTTGAACAGTGTTTAAGGATATTGATATAAATTTTCTGAAGAAATATTAGAACTCTATTGATAAAAGAAATCCTTCTTCGCGGATAGCCCGGCCGGAGGAAGGCCAATAATCGACAGTCGGGTTTTGGCAGAAAGTGTTTCTCAAAATCTCTTTTTCCGGCAAGAAACTGCTTCCTTTGAAAGAGATATCGGGAGGTGAGCAGACAAACTTCACTGCCGTACAGGAGGAAATGCGTTATGCTTAAAGAGTAAGCGGCATTTGTAAGCCCGGGAAACAGAGGAAAAAGAGAAAACTGGGAGGCATGGGAGTGGAAAAAATGACGGTCAATATTCTTGCTACATTAAACTCCAATTATCTGAAACCTTTAAAAATCATGCTGAAGTCTTTGTTTTTTAACAACCGCAAACTGGACTTTGCCATTTATGTCATGCACTCCAGCCTGACCGAAGATGAAATTCGTGATCTTCGCCGGTACGTTGAGGGCAAAGGGCATCAACTCCATTCCATCAGAATTGGCAGCGATGTATTCCATGATGCACCGGTCCTCCTTCACTATACAAAAGAAATGTATTACCGCCTCTTGGCATTTAAATTTTTGCCGGAGGAAATGGAACGGATTTTGTATCTCGATCCGGATATACTCGTCATAAATTCTGTAGAAGAGTTGTATAAAATGGATTTGGACGGATATTTATATGCAGCGGCTTATCACGATTTGCCGCCGGTGAAAGAAATAAATAAAATCCGCCTCAACCAGTACGAAATGGATGCTTATTATAATTCGGGCGTCCTGCTGATGAATTTGGAACTCCAACGCCGGCTCATCGATGAACGGGAAATTTTTGATTTCGTCAGGGAAAACCGCGCGAAGTTGATTATGCCGGACCAAGATATTATGAATGCTCTTTATTCCAAACGAATAAAAACGCTGGATGAAGTCATATACAATTACGATGTCAGGTATTACAGCCTGTATAAACTCAGAAGCGGCGGCGAATACGATATGGACTTTATTTTTAAAAACACCGTTTTCCTTCATTTTTGCGGCAAGAAAAAGCCTTGGAGGAAAAATTACAGCGGCAGATTCCATTCGGTATACAAACATTATGAATATTTGGATTATTAAAATGCTTCCCGTGATATCGGGAAGCATTTTTTGCTCTTGGCGGAACACCGCGCAGATGCTCAAACGTGCTTTGCCGGCCGGGCCGGTTCCATTTGCGCCGATAATATAATGGACGGGCTGTTCGAGTAATTTCCGTGACAGAGCGGGTTTCGTTTTTGATTGGTCTCCGGCCAACAGCATGACCGCGGACTTTGTCATTTTTTTAAAATAATTATATAACAGGTGTTGACTTTTTAAATCTGTTATAGTACAGTTAAGATAACAAATTTAGGAGGGCGGTTCTGATGATTGAGTTGGAAACTAAACCGGTTGTAAAGGAATGCCGCGAGTGCGGATGCGAGTTTATTGAGCAGCAAGAGTCCATTCTTTATGAGTGCGAGCATTGCATCGGAACGTATGAAGAATAACCCCGGCAAACGCTAATCCGAATTGTCCGATCGCGCTCCGGCGCTCCTTCCCGCATAAAAAGACAAAACCCGCTTCCCAACAGGAAGCGGGTTTTGTCATTTTCCATCAATGAACGAGGGCGATAATCCCCTCTTCATCGTCGAAAACAAGTTCAATGCCTGAATACGGGTCTTCATTGAGAAACTCTTCAAGCCACATTCTTAACGCTTCAATTATATTGGCCGTCGTTAAATTTTGCTTTAGGCCGCCCGCATATGCGTCTGCGGAAAAGCCCTCATCGTCGTCATAAAATAATTCAATTTCCACTTCTTCCGGTTTGATTTGTTTCTTGCGGGCAATGTAAACGCATAATGCGTTAACGATATCTTGTTCCGAAATCTTCAGCCTCTCCATGAATGCGCCTCTTTCTTTTTCCGATCTTTAAAGAAGGCAACAATTCTCGCTATAATCGCGATTAACGCCACTATGGCCAAAAGATTGATGAACAGGCCAAAGATGGAACCGAGTAGCCCCAATTCGGCAAGGAGTCCTCCGAACATCAATCCCGCCAGTCCCCCCAGCATCAAACCGGACAAAAATCCCTTCTTGGATGAGGTTTCTTGATTGCTCTTTGTTGTCGAGCTTTTATTGACTGTTGCATTTTTTTCTTCGGCTTTTTTGTTTTGGAAATAGCTATGGTTTGAATTTGGGGTGCTTTTATTCATATTAAAGCTTTTCTTTCCGGAGCTGTACCGCTTTGCTTCCACGGTTTGAACGTCATCTTGGAAGACAAAGTTGCCTGCCGGACTGAACGCAATGGCGACGGCAAGCAGTGCCGCAACGAACTTTTTCAAAATCAATCCCCCCGAATGAACATTTTTCTGTGTGGTTATACGCACATTCGTACGAAAAAGTTTCGTATAGGTTATATTTTCTTAGTACAGATTATTTTTTTCAAGAAAAAAGTCCCCAGATGACGGCCGTTTGGCTGTCGTCTGTTTTTCCTTGCGCTGTTCTGCCCCCTGTTCGGCGAAACAGACGCGCTGCCAAATGTCGACTTTTTTCACTTAATATTTTTAGAGAAATATTTTTAATCCTTTTGTAACATTCCTGATACATTATTTTGTTAGAATGTGCCGTACAGGAGGAAAGAATGATGAAAGTATCGAGAAAGATTATTCTTTTTGTGGCAGCGTTCCTGTTGTTTTTTTCCGGTTCCCTGGTTATGTACGCACAAGCGGACAAAAACTTGGATAATATCGAAAAGAAAATAAGAGAAAAAGAGAAAGAGAAAAGCTCTGTCCATTCGGAACTTGGGAAAATTGAAAGCGAGATCAAATCATTGAATGAAATGATTTCCGCCAACAAGGCAGCTTTGACTGAAGCGGAAAAAAATATCGCAAATCTCAAAAAAAGAATCGAAGCGAAAAAAGAAGAAATCGTCGTTTTGCAAAACAGAATATTGGCGCGGAAAGACATCATGAAACAAAGACTTGTCGCTTTGCAGCATGATAATAAATTGCATTTTATCATAGAAGTATTGACAGGAAGCCGGAGCTTCAGCGACTTGATTGACAGGGCAAGCGCGCTTAGCACTCTTTATGAGGCGGACCGGGAACTCCTAGATTCCCAGATGGAGGATATGAAGCGGCTCGAAATGGAAACGGAGGAGCTCAATAAACAGCAGGAGCAGTTGCTGGAAGAGCAAAATAGATTGAAATTAAAGCAAGAACAACTTGCGAAAGATTTAGAAAAGAAAGAAAAAACCTTCCGGGAAATGCAGGAAAAGCTGCAAAAGATTCGCTCTGAATTAAAAATTGCGGAGCATGAAAAAGCGGCAATCGAGGCGAAATTAAAAGAAGCCCGTGAAAAAGCCGGCAAAGAAAAGGAGGCAGCCCAAAAAGCGGCCCAATCCAATCCTGCCGGACAGACACCGGAAATGCCGGATATAAAAGGCAAAGAATTCTATGTTGTGGCCACCGCTTACAGCCATGAGGAAAACGGTTCGCATACGGCGTTAGGCTACAACATTCGTGAAAATCCCCATATGAAATTGATCGCCGTTGATCCGAGAGTGATTCCGCTCGGCTCCAAAGTGTGGGTGGAAGGTTACGGAGTGGCAATTGCCGGCGATACCGGCGGCGCCATTAAAGGTTATAGAATAGACGTTTTAATGCCCACCCGGGCTGAAGCATTGAAATGGGGACGGAAAACGGTGAAGGTTGTTGTTCTTGAATAGCTGCCCACAGTAAAAAGCACTGTCTCTTATTGGGAGACGGTGCTTTTTTTATTCCCGCCTGCCGCTTTGGCACCATTTTGCAAAAAGCAGACGCATCCCCCGTTTGGCTCTTAAACTTTTTCAGTATTGTTTCCATGATCCACTTGCCGTCGGCTTTAAAATGTTTCACCGCTGTGAAACTTTTTTGATAAAAGAACAAAGATATTTTCAGTCTAGGAAAATAGTTGTTATTTTTTGTAAAAATTCACAAAACCGACAAAAAACTTTCGAAGAAAAGCCGAAATCGCGAAACTTACAATATTTTTTCACATTTTTTTCAAGGAATCACGACATAGCAACCGGCTTTTATGTTATATTTACTATAACAATATAATATTTGGCAGGGAGAAGGAGAGCCGTAAAAACAGTAAGAGAACATTTTTGAGCGTTCCAATTTGTTTTTATGGATTGTTTTTTTATAGCTCGCTCAAAAACGAATGCTTCTTTTGCATGCCGGTCCAAATTGTGAGTATTTATTTTTGTTCTTATAGGCCGGTCAATCTTTCATGTAATTTTTTATCCCAAAGACTTAGCCGATAGGGAGTGGTAAAGATGACTCAAATTATTGAAACGCAGGCGCTGGTAATCGGCGGCGGAGCTACCGGTGTCGGTGTCTTGCGCGATCTGGCATTGCGGGGAATTAAAGCCCTCCTCGTGGAACAGCGCGACCTCGGGCATGGAACCACCCTCCGGAATCACGGCTTGCTTCATTCCGGCGGCCGTTATGCTGTGAAGGATCGCGAAGCGGCTATTGAGTGTATCCAGGAGAACTTTATTTTGAAAAAGACGCTCCCCGGTTCCGTGGAAGAATCAGGGGGACTGTTTGTCAAAGTTCCCGGAGACCCGGATGATTATGTCGAACAATGGCTGGAAGGATGCAAGAATGCGGGAATTCCCACGGAAGAAGTTCCCCTTTCCCAAGCATTCAAAGAGGAGCCTTTTTTATCCCGGGACATTGAAGCCGTTTACAGAGTTCCGGACGGGGGACTGGACGGATTTACCCTGGTGGTCGATGTTGTCGCCGATGCCGTGACGCACGGAGCGAAAGCGTTAACGTATCATGAGGTGGTCCGTTTTATTATAAACCAGAATGAAGTCCGAGGCGTTGTCGTCAGGGATTATTATACCGGCGAAGAGAAAGAAATTTATGCCGATATCGTTATCAACGCTGCCGGTCCCTGGGGCGGAAAAATCGGCGAAATGGCGGGCGTCGACATCAATCTTATTAACAACAGAGGAATGCTCGTTATTTTCAGCCACCGCTTTAATAAACAGGTTATTAACCGTCTTCGCCCTTCTTCTGACGGCGATATTTTCGTTCCCGCCCACAATGTGTCCATTTTCGGAACGACAGGCGTGAATGTCGACGATCCGGAGGACACCTCTTTGGACAGAAAAGAATTAGAAGGCATGCTTGAGCACGGATACCCGGTCATTCCGGCCATTTATGACATGAGAATGATTCGTGCGTTCAGCGGAAGCCGTCCGCTCTATCAAGAAAAAGTCGATCCGACCGACGTGAGCGGAAGAAGCGTGTCCAGGGGTATGGCCCTTCTGGATCACAGTAAGCGTGACGGACTCGAGAACTTTGTGACGATTTCGGGCGGTAAATTGACGACCTTCCGTTTAATGGCCGAACAAACGGTTGATTTAGTATGTGAAAAATTAGGAATCTCCGCAAAATGCACAACGCATGAACAAGTGGTTCCGCATCGCGATGCAAAAGAATTTTTCAGAGATGTGGATATGGCTCCGGTGGCAAGACACAAAGTCAGCCAATGGGCCGGACAAAGAGCGCCGAAAATTGCCGCAGATTTGAAGGCTGGAAGAGGAAATCATGTCATTTGCGAATGCGAGCAAGTGACTTGGGCGGAAGTGAATTCTGTACTGCCGGAAAGCCCGCGCTTCCATATTGGGGATGTCCGACGCAGAACACGGTTGGGATTGGGTCCCTGCCAAGGCACGTTCTGCAATCATCGTGTGGCTGCATTGGCAGTTGAAAACGGAAATGCCACTGTACAGGAAGCGAATGAAGCCTTGTTGAATGCTGTAAAAGAGCGAAAAAAAGGAATGGGAGTAGTGGCCACAGGAGAGACAGCCAAGCAGCTCGAAATGATGGAAGCTGTTTACCGCGTGTCCTTAGGCCTGAGAGAGGAGGAAGTGCAATATGTATGATGTCGTTGTCGTCGGCCGCGGTTTGACCGGATTATTGACAGCCATTTGGTCGAAGGAATTTGCCGATAAAGTTGCCGTAGTTGCCCAAGGGACAGGGAAAATTCTCCAATCAACCGGACTTTTCGACATGACACCCGGAAATGAGGAAACGGATAATCCGTTCATCAATAAGGATGTAGCCGGAGAGGCTGTTAAGAAATTTTTGGACCTGACGAAGCGGCTTGGTTACCCCTACCAAGGCAGCCTTGATAAACCTGTTCCGGTCGTTACGGGCGCAGGGTTTATAAAATATACCACTCTTTATCCGGAAACTGTCACTCCTGTGCCGAATAAAGGCCATGTTGTCATTGTCGGCTTCGAAGAAATCGCTGATTTTCAGCCGGCTTATGTAAAAGGAAATCTGGAAACGGAACGGCCTGAATTGAAAATTGATGCCATTAAGGTGCGCTTGGGGGCAAAATCCCTCAGAACGTTGACACAAAATGATGCTGCCAGATTGCTGGACCGCCGGGAAATCCGCGAACGTGTTATCGAGCAAATCAAAACGAAAATGGCAGAGCAAAATATTGAGCAGCCCAGATTGTTTATTTTCCCGGCTTCTTTGGGAATCGAAAATTGGAAGGAAGTTGTTCAGCACTTCCATGAATCGCTCGGCACTCCGGTAACGGAAGCGCCCGGTATGCCTCCGAATGCCACGGCCGTCCGCCTTTATGGGGCTTTGAAAAAGGAAGCTACTAAACTGGGAATCCGCTTTTACTTGGATACCCAGGTGCAGGGCAGCAAAATCGAAAATAATAAAGTTTCCTATTTAAATATAAAAAACAACGGTAAAACGGTCCCCTTAAAAGGGCAGCATTTCGTTAATGCCGGCGGCGGCGTCTTGGGCGGCGGACTTGTCGTTACCCATAAAGGCCTTAAGGATTCAGTATTCGGCCTTGACGTAGATGAAAATGGCGAGTATAAAGCTTGCCCGGAAAACGTTGCCTTGGTCGGAGCATCGCATGGGAAAAAAGTGTTGAAATACGGTATTACCGGCGGAATATTCTCGATACAATCCAGCTATGAATGCTGCATGAAGCTGGAGAAGTCTTTAACGGGAGGGATTGTCCATGCTTAACGGTCTTTACCCCGATGCCTCCTTTGATCAATGCATCAAGTGTAATGCGTGTGTTGTTGATTGTCCCGTTTCAAACGTGTCGCTTGAATTCGGCGGCCCGAAACACTTGGGTCCGGAACTGAAGAGATTGGTAGAAAACAATGAGTACATCGATGACAGCAGAATTGACTATTGCACGATGTGCGGAAACTGTGATATCGCTTGTCCGGAAAATGTTTCTGTTTTCACCCTTAATGCTTATTCCAAAGCCCGCCATATCGAATTGAACGGCTCCAATTTCCGCGATTACATTCTCAGCAATGCGGAAAAAGTCGGGAAATTGGCTTCCGCATTTGCTCCGATTACCAATTGGGCCATGAGAACAAAATGGATTCGGAAAATTATGGAAGGAGTCATGAAGATTCCTGTAGAACGGAGATTTCCGGAATACCACTTTAAAAATTTTCGGAGAATCTACGATAAGAAAGCGTCCAATACGGAACGAAAAGTTGCCTATTTCGTCGGTTGTTCGGCCATGTACAATGAACCCCATGTAGCTGAAGCGTTTGTAAAAGTGATGGAGAAAAACGGGATCGAAGTGGCCGTGCCGGACCAAAAATGCTGCGGAATACCTATTTTTGCAAACGGACGGATGGAACAAGGTTTGAAGAATGCGGAGTATAATGTAAAAAGCTTTTTGGAATACACCCGTAAAGGATATGATGTCGTTCTCACTTGCACAAGCTGTACAACGGCGTTGAAAAAAGAATACGTTCATTTCCTGAAAACAAAAGAAGCCTCGGAACTGGCGGAACATGTGTATGATGCCGATGAATATTTGAGAATGCTTCATGAGAACGGGGAATTAAACACCAATTTCGGTGAAGTCAATGTAAAAGCAGGCTATTATACTCCATGCCACATGAAGACGCAAGGAATCGGAAACCCGGCTGTTGACGTGCTATCTTTGATACCGGGATATGAGATTAACACCATTCATGCAGATTGCTGCGGTCAATGCGGTACTTATGGATTCAAAAAAGAAAAGTATGACATTTCCATGGCGATGGGCAAATCGATGGCTGAGGCCATAGAAGAGGAAGGTTGCGAGCATACCGTAACAGAATGCGGCATGTGCACAAACCAAATTCTTCAACTGACGGATCAAAAAGTTTATCATCCGATGGAAATTCTTGCGGAAGCTTATGAAAAAGCCGAGGCGAAAGAGCCGGTACACGTTTGACATTTCGTATTTGAAAGCAGGCAGAACAGAGAAGACAGACTCTCGTTCTGCCTGTTTTTTATGCCTTTTCCGGGAAAGGGTGTGCCGGCGCCTTTCCCCGCGGACAGCCGGCCCCTGGTTTTTTTGTCATGTCGTTTGCGGTTGAACGGCGCTTTCCGCTTCTTTCGGTTTAAACCAATACTTGTTGCTGAGCCGGACATAATAAGCAATGCTTTGTTGTTGAACAATGAAAGCGAGAGTGACGATCAAAGCCGCCTCTGCACCAAATGATGTTGCCGCCAACCCGACCGCCAAAGACAGATTGCGCAGCACCGTTCCATTGACAAGGCTGATGCCGTCTTCCCGATTCAAGAACAATTTTGCCGTAAGTGTGCTGATGACATAATTAATGAAGTAAAACAAAACGAGCACAACAAGGGCGACAACAATAAATTGCAAGTTGTTCAAAATCATTTCAGCCTTCATGCTGATGCTGACAAAAACGACATACAGCATACCCCAAATGCTTAACGGAGCCAGATTGGGCTTGATATTTTTCTTAAATTCTTCAGGGGTATATTTTCGCATAAGCAGCTTATATGTAATATGTCCCAACACCATCGGCAGGAAGACGACAAGTGCAATCGTTCTGAATGTCTCCCAAATATTCACATCTACATACTTGCCCACCATTAGTAAAAGATACCACGGCGTCAAAATGGAGCCCAAAGTTAGACCGAATACAGTCAGCTTAATGGCCGAAGAAACATTTCCTTTTTGCAAAGCAGTCCAAGATATGGTCATTCCGCTTGTCGGCAAAAGAGCTGACAGTGCCAAACCGGCAAACATGAGCGGGTGGTCGCTGAGCAGCAATTTCCCGAGCAGGAAAGCCACCAATGGAATAACGGCAAAGTTTATGACGACGGAATACCCTAGCGCTTTCGTTCCTTTTAGAGAGGTCAGCTCCTTGAATTTAAAACCGACCATCGTGGCATAAATCATGATGATCGTTCCAATCAAAATAGAAGGTTGCAAAAAGCTTGTGTCAATGAATGTTCCGATGGCAAAACCGGCAATTAAAGTCAAAGGAATGCTGATGAGCAAATTTTTTTGCGGAAAAACATAAATTTTTTTTATATTCACGAAACCCCAACCCCTTCGCGCTTTTATATACCCCACAGGGTATCATGTTAATAGAATAATTGCAAAAAAACATTTTGTCAAAGAAATAAATTGTAGTATATTTATAACCAAGAAGAAAATAATGTGCCAAAGGTCACAATTTTGTCATGAATGTTTCGACATTATTTAGCATTTTATAAAATTCGGTGTTATCATAAAATTAGAATACTGAGAAAGTCCTAGACCGATATTTTTTCAATTTTATCCGATGAGAGTGGTGGTTATGAAGAAAAATGGCGGGTTCACTCTTGTGGAAGTGCTGGTTTCTGTCGTGCTTTTAGTCATACTTGGCGCAGTATTTTTCGAGTTTTTTATTATGTCCCACGACACTGCTTCCAGCAATGAAGGGAAATTGGATGCGGTAATGATTGCCCAAAAGGTGTTGGAAGATGTGAAAAACGGCAAGTATCCGGAAATTACGTCGGATTGCAAGAATACCGCCTATCCGAAAGTATTTCAAAATCATTCTTCGGCGGGGAACCGCGCCTGTGATATGAGTTTGGTTGAAGATAAGGCCGAATGCCAAACCCGGTACGAGAAGCGCATAAAAAATGACCGTTTTTATGTGGAAATAGAAGCAGGGCGGGAATTGGATCCTGGATTAGGGCTTCATCCCGTTGAGGTGAAAGTATATGACCAAGCAGGAAAATTGCGGAGCAGTGTGAAGGGGGCCGTGAAAATATGTGCAGACGCCTCTTAAGTTCACAAAAAGGGATTTCCCTTGTTGAAGTAATCACGACGCTGGCTATTGTGGGAATTTTCTCGTTATTAATCCTCAACTTTATGATCAACGGAATGGCCAATTACAACCGGGTGAACGACAAAATTCTTCTTCAGGATGAGGCGAATTTTGTCATGCAAACATTTGTCGATCGAATATATGATGCAACCAGAGTCGAAATGGTGGAAAAGACGGCTGACAGCTCTCTCATAAAGGTCAGGAATTTTGAAGGAAGAGAGGCGGTACTGGGGATTAAAAATAATCAAGCAGTCATTAACGGCCAACCGATCCATGCGGACAGATTTGTTTTTTTGAACGGTTCCGGGCTTGAAATGACAGGCGAAAAAAGTGTGGCCATCACCCTGATCATTGAAGATAAGATCAGCGGGCAAAATGTAAAGCTGGAAAATTCAGTTTCATATCTGAAAGCAAGCGGAGGGGACTGAAGGGATGAAGAATGAACGAGGTTCAACGCTTGTATTGGTGCTGATAGTTCTGTTGGTGTTTTCAGTTTTGGGGCTTTCCGTCGTCGGCAATGCCATGAGTGAACGAACAAGAGTGCATACAACGGAGCTTGACGGCCAAGCGCGCGTTCTTGCCCAATCCGGTTTAACCTATTTTGAAACACAGTTTGAAAAGTTTGTCGAAAACAATGCGGAAGTATTAAACAGCGACTATCTTTTTAATTTCATTGACAGTTTCAACAAGGAACCCGCCGCGACCCCCCTTGAAGGAGTTTCTCTCGGCGTGAAGCGGGAAGGTATGGATATTGAAGTGACCAGTCTCGGAACGGCATCTAACGTAACGAAGAAATTGACAGCATACTACAGAATTGGGTTCGACATTGACAAGCCGACCGAAGAAATTGCTGATTTCACTGAGGAAGGAACAGTGGCGACAAATTTTGCCGATGACAAAGTGCTTGGTTTAAACCTTGGTTTATTGGGATTGGGGCTTTTGAATCCGTCAGGAAACGACCAAAAATTTTATACCGTTCCTCCGGATGACATTATCTCTGTTAGATTGTTGGGCCCGATTTTGGGGCTTGGGCTAAGCGGTGACGGTTTCAAAATATACAGGGAAAGAAACGTAATTGCCACGCGTCAATTCACTGTGTTGGGGGTTGACCTTTTGGGAGGAACATTGAGCCGTCTTGTGGCGCTTAACGTTCTCAGTCTCCGTGATAATGAAGATACGAATGTGTTGATTAACGGCCACAGCAATATTTTGACACTGCTTGGCATCCAATTTAATAAATATTCGGATATTGAATTTAAGAAATTTGCCGTGGTTGGAAATGCGCTCATTCAACAAGACCGGGACGGCAGCAGCTGGGCAAGCATCCCCAAGGACAATAAAGAACGCCGCCGTTTCACCTTTGATGAAGGATTGTATGTAAACCGTTCGCTCGTGATCGGCGGTCCGCATGACAGAATCGGCACCCCGAATAAACATAATGATTTCAGCGAATTGATGCTGCGCGGCAATATGGTGGCGATGGATAATTTGACCATTTCCTATGTTGATTTGGTGATCGGGGATAAAGACGAAAAAGAATCGGGATTTACTGAAGAAGATTTTGTATCAAATATTTATGTCCACGGCGATGCCCATATCCATCATGCATGCATCAGGCCCAAAGACACCCGGTATCAATTTGGCGTTCTGGCGAAAGGCGAAATCACCTTAGAAAATTACACGGGAAAGAGCGGCTGCAACACTTATTCCGGTTTGTTCTATTCAGAAAAGGGGATAGATATTAAAACCAATGGCCGGCCGATGACCATAAACGGCGGTCTAGTCGGCAACATCACCGTTGACGGAGTGCCGTTTACAAGGGAAAACGGACGCACTTACGATCCCCATAATATGAGGTACAAGATGGGGAACCTCACATATAATGTGGATCCCCGTTATATGGAAAAGCTTAAAAACGTCAAATTGGTCTTAAGGGAAAGCCCCGATGAATGATGATGGACTGAAAATGGCCGCAAATATGGTGCAGCTGGCAAGAGGCAAGGTTGCTTGTATCTGTTTTGCAAACTTATTGAAATAATTTTTGTGAAGAATGGCCGGAATTGGCTGATTGACCTGAAAATCTTACTTATGTATGAAGTTTTTGGCTGCAGAAAGAAAATTTTTTGATTGGCGATCGGCTTTTTTCCGGTCGATTCTTTGTTTGCTGTTATATTAAGATAACAATACGGGTTTAAGCGGATAAAATCTCCCGCTTGAACCGAACCGGCGGCCTTTTTTTGTCAAAAAGAATTATTTTGAAAATTTTAAGTAAATACAAACAAATTGCTGGAAGAGAAAACGCTTTTTCTTCTTTAAATGTAAATATTAACCAGTAATTTTTGTCCAGATTGTTAAAATTCTGCCATAAATATAGGCGTTAATTTGAAAATCAACGACAAATATCACATTTGTTACCTGTTTTGTAAACTTTGTTTCTCCGATATTTCACAATTTTTTTCTACTATTCTGATATATTGAAAATAGAAGAAAAAACAATAAGGAGGAGACAGTATGGATGCGCTGATTCTGGCACGTGCCCAGTTTGCTGCAACCACAGTCTTTCACTTTTTCTTCGTACCACTTTCCATTGGTTTAGCATTTATCGTTGCTCTTTATCAGACAATGTATGTGGTGAAGAAAAAGGAAATCTACAAAGACATGGCAAAGTTCTGGGGCAAGTTCTTCCTCATTAACTTTGCTGTGGGTGTAGTAACGGGTATCATCCAAGAGTTCCAATTTGGAATGAACTGGTCTGAATACTCACGCTTCGTGGGTGACGTTTTCGGACCGCCGTTGGCAATTGAAGCACTTTTGGCATTCTTCATGGAGTCTACATTTATTGGTATCTGGATCTTTGGTTGGGGTCGCATCAACGAAAAGGTCCATTTGGCAAGTATTTGGCTTGTATCACTCGGTACAGCATTGTCAGCTCTGTGGATTCTTGCCGCTAACTCTTTCATGCAGCACCCTGTAGGTTACGAAATTGTTGACGGCAGGGCGCAAATGACAAGTGTTGCTGAAGTTCTCGGCAGCCCGAAAGTGTTAACGGCATGGCCGCACGTCCTGTTCAGCAGCTTGACTACTGCATCATTCTTGATTTTGGGCGTAAGCGCCATCATGATCATGAAGAAGAAAAATGTTGACTTCTACAGAAAGTCAATGACTATTCCGGTTATTCTCGGCTTGATTGGCTCTATCGGTGTAGCATTGACAGGTCACTTGCAAGGTTCTGTGTTGGTTGAAACACAACCGATGAAGATGGCTGCTGCCGAAGGTTTCTTTGAGGACACGCCGGACCCGGCTCCGTGGTCACTGTTTGCCATCATTGACACTGAAAATAAAGAAGTCAAGTCCTTGGACATTCCTGCATTGGGAAGCTTTATGTACTATTACAAGTTCTCCGGCAGCATTGAAGGTATGAATACCCTTCAAGAGAAATACGTTGAAGAATACGGAGAAGGAAACTACATGCCTCCGGTTAAGACAACTTACTGGAGCTTCCGTGTAATGATCTTTGCCGGAATCATCTTGATTATCCTGGCTATTATCGGTGCAGCTAAACTCGCACGCGGAACTCTCGAAAAGAGCAAAGGCTACTTCAAGTGGCTGGCAGTTGCAATTTTCTTGCCGTACATTGCAAACACTGCCGGATGGTTCATGGCTGAATTCGGCCGTCAACCGTGGATTGTCGATGGATTGTTGAAAACAGCAGATGCCGTATCACCGAACGTAGGTGCAGGAAGCATCCTGTTGTCACTTGCATCCTTTACAATCATATTCACGCTCTTGCTCGCTGCAATGATTTACCTGTTTGTTAAAACGGCACAACAAGGACCGTATGCAACACAAACTGAAGTTACCGACTCCGATCCCTTTAGCGAAGGAGGCGTAAAGCATGCTTGAGTTAAGTGAATTGTGGTTTATACTCATAGCGGTTCTGTTTATCGGGTTCGTCTTTCTCGAAGGCTTCGACTTCGGCGTCGGCATGCAGCTGAAGTTCCTGGCCAAGAACGATTTGGAAAGACGGATGCTGATTAACTCAATCGGGCCGTTCTGGGATGCCAACGAAGTTTGGTTGCTGACTGCCGGCGGTGCAATGTTTGCTGCATTCCCGCACTGGTATGCAACATTGTTCAGCGGTTACTACTTGGCATTCTTCCTGATGCTTCTGGCGCTCATTGCCCGCGGTGTGGCATTTGAGTATAGAAGTAAGGTTGAAGACAAGAGATGGAGAACCATTTGGGATTGGTGCATTATCTTAGGAAGCTTGCTTCCGCCGTTCCTGCTCGGTGCATTGTTCTCCGGACTGGCAAAAGGTCTGCCAATCGATGAAACGAAGACGATGCACGCGGCATTCTTCGGCGACATTGTAAACCTCTACACTGTTGTCGGCGGTATCACTTTCGTAATGGTTGTTTACATGCACGGCTTGAACTTCTCCCAGCTCAAGCTTGCAGGAGAAATGCGTGACCGTGCGAACCAGCAAGCATTGAAGATGTTCATTCCGACTGCAGCAGTTGTAGTACTCTATGTTATCTTGACTGCTGTATACACCGGAGTGTTCGGTGAAGGAAAAGCCATGCTTACAATTCCGATTTGGGCATTGGCAATTCTGCTCTACCTTGCTATGTATCCGCTTCTCAAGAAGAGAAGAGAAGGACTCAGCTTTGCAGTTACAGGAGTTATCTTGGTGCTGGTCGTTGCATCATACTTCGTGGCATTGTTCCCGTACGTGTTGGTAAGCACAATCGATCCGGCTTACTCCATCACGGTACATGATGCAGCATCTGGACCGTATACATTGAAAGCAATGACAATCGTGGCATTGTGCCTCGTACCGGTTGTCCTTGCGTACACGATTTGGGCCTATTACATGTTCCGCAAACGCGTAACACCTGACGAGGAGCAAATGACATATTAATGGACAGACAACTGTTTCAATATAGCGGAAGTAAAGGCACCATGACAATCATCGCACTCCTTGCCTTCGGGCAAGGAGTTGCGATCATATATCAGGCAATCTTCTTGTCAAAAGCTATAACGGATATGTTTCATGGGGCAGCTTGGACAGCTGTCCTTCCTTTTCTTTTTTATTTTGGGATTGCCTTTGCCATCAGACATATCCTTCAATGGGTGAAAGACAGAATTGCCTATAAGTTTGCGGAAAAAACTTCTCTCGAACTGCAAAACACATTTATTAACAAACTTTTTGATTTAGGTACACATACAATCAGAAAACAGGGAACCGGAAACATCGTCACATTGGCAATGGAAGGGATCCCTGCTTTTCGCACATATTTGGAAATTTTCATCCCCCGTATGATTTCCATGGTGCTAATCCCGCTTATCCTGTTGATCTATATCTTTAGCTTGGATTTTCTTTCAGGTTTGGCTTTATTTTTGACTATGCCGATCCTTATCGTTTTTCTCATATTGATCGGCGCGATTGCAAAACTGAGAATAGGCGCGCAGCTGCATACGTTTCAGAAGCTGTCAAGCCATTTTCTTGATTCGCTGCGCGGTCTTGTGACTTTAAAATATTTGGGAAGAAGCAAGTCGCATCAGGAGTCCATTGAAAGGGTAAGTGATGAGCACCGGAAAGCTACAATGAAAACTCTTCGGTTTGCTTTTCTCAACTCTTTCTCCCTTGACTTTTTCGCCAGTTTATCAGTGGCTGTTGTTGCCGTAGAATTGGGTATCCGTCTCATTGACGGAAACATTACCCTGCAGCCTGCTTTGGCCATTTTAATTCTGGCTCCTGAATATTTTTTCCCGATAAGAAGCTTGGGAGCTGATTTTCATGCGGTCCAGGATGGGAGAGGAAAAGGAAAAATTATACAAAATTTGATAGCCCAGGCACAGAAACCGCCGGTAAAATTAGACGTGCCGCGGTGGACCGAAGACAGCACGCTCATCGTAAAAAACTTATCCAAAAAATCTCCTGATGAGGATCGCTGGATTTTAAAAGATGTCAGTTTTACTGTGAAAGGATTGCGGAAGGTTGGAATAGTCGGTGCTTCCGGAGCCGGAAAATCCACGTTGATTGATCTTTTGTCCGGCTTGACGCATCCGGATGGGGGCACTATCGAAGCCAACGGCGTCAAAATGTCGACGTTTGCAACGGACGGCTGGCAAAAGCAAATTTCATATATTCCCCAGCATCCGTATATATTCACCGGAACGCTCGCTGAAAACATCAAATGGTACAGACCGGACGCCAGCGATGAAGAAGTGTCTGAAGCGGCAAAAATAACCGGCTTGACGGAGCTGATCAAACGGCTTCCGAACGGCCTGGAGGAGCAAATCGGCCACGGCGGGCGCACGCTGAGCGGAGGAGAGGAACAGCGGATTGCATTGGCGCGCACAGTCCTTGAAAACAGGCCGATTATGCTGTTTGATGAACCGACTGCCCATTTGGACATTGAAACAGAGCATGATATTAAAAACATGATCCTTCCGTTGATGGAAAACAAGCTGGTCTTTTTTGCCACGCACCGGCTTCACTGGATGAAAGATATGGATTTGATTCTTGTCATAGAAAAAGGCCGGTTGGTTGAATCTGGAACACATGAAGAGCTATTTGCAAAGAAAGGTGCATATTACCGGTTGATTCAGGCACAAAAGGGAGGGATTAGGGCATGAAACTGTTTGACAAATATGTGAAACCCTACATGAAAGTTTATGCCCGTGCCATTTTCCTGGCGGTATTGTTCGGTTTTTTAACCGTGTTTACGAATTCGGCGCTGACATTTACTTCAGGATACTTGATTTCCAGCGCATCCATCACGCCGTACAATATCCTCGCCCTTTATGTGCCTGTCGTTCTTGTGCGGGCATTCGGGATTTCCCAAGCCGTAACCCGCTATATTGAACGTTTAATCGGACACAACACGGTGCTGAGAATCCTTTCCAATATGCGGGTAAGGCTCTACAGCCTCCTTGAGCCGCAGGCCTTGCTGCTGCGTTCCCGCTATAAAACGGGGGATTTGCTCGGCACACTTTCCGATGACATTGAGCATTTGCAGGATATTTATATCCGCACGATTTTTCCGACTATTGTCGCTTTATCCGTTTTTGCCGGGTGTGTCATCTCCCTGGCTGTGTTTGATTGGCTGTTTGCTCTTTGGATTGCTTTCCTTTTGGCCATTATCGTGTTTGTCTATCCGTGGATATCATACCGTCTCATGAAAAGACACCAAATCCAACAAAAAGATGTCCGCGGCCGTTTATATGCCAAATTGACGGATGCCGTGATGGGGATCAGCGACTGGATCATTAGCGGCAAAAGGGATCGCTTTATGGAACAGTTTGTCGGCGATAATATTGAAAATTTGGCTATGGAACGGAAACAAAGATATTGGCATCAATCCCGCGAATTGCAGCTTCGGATTTTGTCCGGAATCGTTTTGATATTCATGGGAATTTGGTCCGGATCCATGGCTTTGGCCGGGGAATTTGCACCGGCATACATTGCCGCCTTTACCTTGGTTACTCTTCCGGTAATTGACGGATTGATTCCCATTTCCCTTGCCGTTGAAAGAACCCCGACCTACCAAGGTTCTTTAACGCGGCTTGCCGAAATTGAAAAATCAGTGCCTCCCGAAATAAAAGGAATTGTCGGTCAAGTGGAGGAAAAAGCGGATATCATTATTGACCAAGTTGCATTCCGCTATGCGGAAGGACAAGAAGACGCTGTAAAGAATATAACTTTGCATATTCCCCACAAAACAAAAATAGCCTTGCTTGGAAAGAGCGGGGCCGGGAAGTCCACCCTTCTCCGTTTGTTGCAGGGGGCCTTGGCACCTACGAAGGGAAAGATTACAATTAACGGATATACTCCTCAAGAATACGGGGATAAAATCTATGAAGTGATCAGCGTATTAGATCAAAAACCCTATTTGTTTTCGACTACGGTTGTAAACAATATCCGCCTCGGAAAGCGGAATGCCTCTTTGGAAGAAGTGGAAGAAGTTATTAAACAAGTTGAACTTGACAAATATATTCATTCACTTCCAAAAGGTTTGCAGACGGAAATGTATGAAACCGGCGCGAGATTTTCCGGAGGAGAGCGGCAGCGGATTGCCTTGGCCAGAATTTTGTTAAAAAACACCCCTGTTGTCATTTTGGACGAACCGACTGTCGGACTTGATCCGCAAACGGAATATGCACTGGTTGAAACGATTTTTGACGTTTTGAAAGACAAAACAGTTATCTGGATCACACACCATTTAACCGGGATTGAAAAAATGGATAAGGTCATTTTTATGGATAAAGGTGAAATTGTTATGAGCGGTCATCACGACGAATTGATGAAAACAAGCGAAAGATACCGTCAACTTTATGAAATGGACCGCGGAGGAATGTAAGGGCAAACGGTGCCGGATGCCGCCTGATTCAGGCCGGTATCCGGCTCTTTTTTGCCGGACAGATGCACAAAAAAAGTTGGAAATTGGCAATGTTCCGCCTCGTGCCAACATTTCAGGCAGATGAAAGGTTTGACAGGATAGAAACAAAATAAGGCAAAATTTATGAAATGACGAATATTGGTGGCGAATTCGGAGAATTTATGTTACAATTTTTGGTATTTTCCTCATCCTTCCTATAAAGGAATAAATATGTACATAACGAATACAATGAGCAAAGAGAAAAATTGACATTCGTCGGGGGAAGATGGGGAAATGAGAAAAGCACGCAGATTGATTTTTCTTCTTGCAGGAGCATGTTTTCTGGCATTGAGCGGTTGTTCGGAAAGTGTGAACAAAGAAGAAAATGTGGATGCGGCCGGAAAAGAAGAAGCTAAAAAAGAAGAAGAGAAAAAGAAGCCGCCCGTTGTCGAAGTGGTAGATCCGAACACGAACGAAGTCATAAAAGTGTTTGAACCCGAGAAGGCCGAAGATAAAGAGCAGTACCGGCTGGAGATCGAACAATGGGCGAAAGAAATCGCCAGGGGGACAGAAACGACTGAAGGCTATGATCAAAGAATGGTTCCGGATCGTATCGGAGAAGACGGAAAAATCATTAAGGGCTCGCCACAAGTCATTCTTGAAGAAAAAGAATTGGTAGACAGTATCTTGAAAGCGTCGGAAAAAGGCGGCAGGGTGACGTTGCCGCTTTATACGACTGAAAGCCGGTATGACCCTGAGGAAGTTCCGTTTTTGGATGAAGTCGTCGTTTCTACATACACCACTTATTACAATCAAAATGTTCCGGGACGGGCAAAAAATATTGAACTTTCTGCTGCGGCCATCAATAATGTCATCATCGGTGCAGGAGATCCATTTTCTTTTAATACAACGGTCGGCCCGAGCGATGAAGCCCACGGCTATCAACCTGCGGAAGTGGCAGTGAACGGCAGGCTGGTGATGGGAATCGGCGGAGGAATTTGCCAGACATCCTCTACCTTGTTCAACGCGGTTGATTATTTAGGGGTGGATTATATTGAACGGCATAACCATTCGGTAAATGTCTCCTATGTTCCAAAAGGCCGCGATGCCGCAGTGTCCTACGGAGGGATAGATTTCCGGTTTAAGAATACAACCGGAGTGCCGCTCCTTTTAAAAGCATATGCCAAGAATGGTGTGCTCACTGTCGAAGTGAGAACGTCAAAGAAAAATTATGAAAAGATAAAAAGCATGTGATGAATACACGAACCGGCCGGTGTCCATTGAAAGGGACCGGTCTTTTTGTGAATAGAAAAACAAGATCTTTTTTAAGCCAATAAAGAAACAATCTTTTCATTTTTTGAATTGGAATGGCATTACTTGAAGCAGCCTTACCGGTACCGATTATGGCCGGCGAAAACCGGGGAGAGAAGGAGGGCGGACCGGAAAAGAAAATGAAAAATTCCCGGCGTTTTGTTTTCTTCTGAACCTGTCAGCTGATGGAGTTTCACAGAATCCCGTTGCACCAAAAAACAAGATTTCTAACATTTTACAATAATATTTTACAAGAAAATATATTACATGGTTTGACTACTTATGTAATAATTAGAGTAGTAGGGAAATCAGACAAGACAAGAGATAGTGCCAATGTCGGCTATTATTGAAAAAATCATTTTCAATAAGGGGTTGAGTTCGATAAGGCAAATCGTAAAATTACTTTTTGTTTCAACCGGATTTATCACCTTGGGTCTTGGTGTCGTCGGCATGTTTGTTCCGGTGCTTCCCACCACTCCATTTCTGTTGATCTCTTCTTTTTGCTTTGTAAAAGGGTCTGAAAGATTCGACAAATGGTTCCGCAGCACGAAAATTTATAAAAAGCATTTGGAAGATTTCGTCAGAGACCGGAGCATGACCCTCAAACAAAAAGTATCGATCAACTTGCTTGCCGATACGATGATTTTGATTGCATTTTTCATGGTGGACAAACTGTGGGTCCGCATCATTTTGATACTGTGCATTCTTTATAAATGGTATTATTTCATTTTCAAAATAAAAACAATCAAAGAAAAACCGGGAAAATGACACATTCCCGGTTTTTTTGTGCATTAAAACATTAAAAATAATTATCATCCTTTCGACCGACAAGTTTGCCGCGTGCCATCCGCCCAAGCAAAACAGACAAAGAGAGACGGCAGACATTCTGTCATAAGCAACCGTGTGATTCGGATCCGGATCGGAACCGGTTTGAAAAAATCAATTCCAATATTCAATAAATCATGGATAAAGCCTTTTCTTAGGCCCAAATAACCGTTTTTGGGAAAAAGCAGTGACAATACTGATATTAAAATGATATCATAATAATAACAGAATAATATAATACTGTGGAGCGTGATGTGTATGCAAGAAAAGAATATTTGGAAAATCAGCGGTTATATCGGCTTGTTGGTATTTCTTTTGCTTCTAGGCGGAGCGGCTTATCTGGTTTGGCAATTCTTAGAAACGGAAAGCATTGTCATGATTATCCTTGCAGCAGTTGCCGTGTTGCTGGCGTTATTGCTGTTCACCGGAATAACGATTGTTCAGCCGAATCAAGCCAAAGTGTTTACATTGTTCGGTGTTTATATGGGTGTAATCAGGCAGGAAGGTTTTTGGCTGACCATCCCGTTGACGTACCGGAAAACCGTCTCATTAAGGGTTTTAAACTTTAACAGCGACAAACTGAAAGTGAATGATTTGGAAGGAAACCCGATTGAAATTGCAGCCGTCGTTGTATACAAAGTAGTCGATGCTGCAAAAGCGGTGTTTGAAGTGGAAAACTACCGGGAGTTTGTTCACACCCAAAGCGAAACAGGCTTGCGACATATTGCCAGCCAGTATCCTTATGATAACTTTAATAATGAAAAAGAGGTTTCACTCAGACAGCACTCCGATGAGGTCGGCGAAGTGTTGACGAACGATCTCCGCAAAAGATTGAGCGTTGCCGGCGTGGAAGTGATTGAGGCCCGAATCATGCATCTCGCTTATTCAAGCGAAATCGCATCGGCCATGTTGCAAAGACAACAGGCGAAAGCCGTGCTGGCCGCCCGGAAAGTGATTGTCGAAGGTGCCGTATCCATGGTAAAATCAGCGATTGAACAGCTGGATGAAGAAAATATCGTAAAACTTGATGAAGAAAAGAAAGCACAGATGGTAAACAATTTAATGGTTGCCCTCGTATCTGACAAAGGAACCCAGCCTGTGATTAATACCGGAACGATTTACTGAACACTTTGCTAAGGTTGTGATAGTTTGGCGGAAAAAAAGCGCTTTTTACTGCGAATAGACCCTAAAATATATGAAGCACTGGAAAAATGGGCCAGTGATGAGTTTCGCAGCGTGAACGCGCAAATTGAATTAATTTTAAGAAAAGCGTTAGTAAAGGCAGGCAGACTTAAAAAGGATGAATAAAGGGAATACAGAGCGGACGTCTTCTCAGGAAAAATTGCTCTTATTCGATAAGACTTACATCCGGACAGCAGGAAACAGGTGAGGGCAGGACGCTTTTCAAAAATGGCCAAGATTCTTCCCGGCTCGGTTCGATTTGATTACACTAAGGAAATCGGGTTTTTAAAGATATATTGAGAGGCTGCGGACAAATTCCGTGCGATGCACCTCTTCCCATGGCAATAAAG